>NZ_JBPFDN010000002.1:0-68471 GCF_059414985.1 Arthrobacter sp. SAFR-044
GACGAACAGGTCATCATCGTCCACCACGGCCCCGCCGGCCCCGTCGAGGTCGCCCGACATCACCGGGCCAGGCCCGGCAGCCCTGCCATCAACGACGAGCACTTCCCCGGAACCAGGACCAGGATCCCGGGCGATTACGCCGTGAAGGCACGCACCGCCGGGGAGGCCGAGTTCCTGGCCATCGGAACCGGGGCCAGAACCTGGCTCGTCGAGGCCGCCGCGGCAGGAACGGGCAGGATGAACGTGAAAATGGCTGAGGCCGTGACCCTGGCCAAGATCGCCGGCACCGAGGCGGTGGACCGGGCCCTGGGCGACGCCGCGCTGCATGGCCGCTTCGCCCACGGTGACCTACCCTCGATCCTGAACGCGAACATCCGGCGCACCACCACCCACGCCGCGGACGAGACCCGGTCCCTGACCCAGGGCACCAGCGCCTGGGCCGGCCTGGGCACTAAACCCGCCGTTGTGAAGGAGCAGAACCGATGAGCCCCGTCACCACCACCGCCCCGCCGCTGCCGGCAGAACTCGAAGCGCTCATGCGGCAGCTGAAAATGCCCCACGCCCGGGCGCTGGCTCCGGAACTAATCGCGACGGCGCGAGCCCAACGCTGGGAACCGACCGAGATCATCAAGGCCCTCTTCACCGAAGAAACCGCCGGCCGGGCCCGGTCCATGCTCGCCACCCGCCGCAAGGCAGCAGGCTTCCCGACAGGGAAAACCTTCGACGCCTGGGACCCCGGCGTCTCCTCCATTCCGGCGCCGACCCAGCAGGCCCTGCGCACCCTGGAATGGATCGGACGACGGGAAAATCTCGTTGTCTGCGGACCCTCCGGCACCGGGAAAACCTTCTTCCTCAAAGCGCTCGGTCAGCAAGCCGTCGAAGCCGGCATGCGCGTGGCCTGGTTCCGGCTCGAGGACCTCGGCGCCCTGATCAGAGCCCACCGCACCGACGACAGCGTCACCAAGGCCGTCGCCCGGATACTGCGCGCCGAACTCGTCGTGATCGATGACATCGGTTTGCTCCCGGTGGCCACCGACGCCGCCGAAGGCCTCTACCGGGTCGTGGACGCAGCCTACGAAAAACGCTCCGTCGCGATCTCCTCGAACCTCCACCCGGCAGGCTTCGACGAACTCATGCCCAAAACCCTAGCCACGGCAACAGTGGACCGGCTCCTGCACCACGCCCACGTCTGCCAAACCACCGGCGACTCCATCCGCCTCACCCAAGCCCTCGCCGGGAAAGGAGTCACCCAACTGAACTAACAACCCCCAAGATGGCCAACACCCGCCGAAACCCTCAGTGGGCAGATCTGTTGGCCATCACCGGGCAGTTTTACTGGCCACCAGCGGGCACATTAACTGACCGTCAGTGGGCAGAAACTAATGGCCATTGACAGTCCTGGAAGTAGCGCACGGACCGGAACCGGTGTTCGTCGATGCCGAGCATCCGCGGGTGAGTTTGTCCAGGTCGGCCAGCCGCAGCAGGCACGCTTCGGGGACGGCGGCCCGGACCATCCACCAGGACACGGCGTAGCCGGCGGCGGTCTCCGACACGGCCCGGCCGGAGCGGATCACGGCGTCCACGAGCTGGTCCCGCAGCCGGCTGGTGGAGGGGGCCCGGCGCGGGACCTGCGGCGTGGATTCAAAGAACGATAACCGGCTCTTCGCGGTTCGCGGGGATTCCCCACCAACCGCCAAGAGCCCCCTCACCAGGCTTCCTGCCCCCATTCAAACGCAGCTTCCGCGGGCAAGGCGCGCCAATACCGAACACCACCTGCCCACGGCAAGGGCATGCCCGACATTTTGCTCCTCAGCAGGCCGTCAACTTATAGAGTCGATTGGAACCCACTTGCGCCACTAGCTGAAAGCCGGGTGCTTGCTCCAGGTGCGCGAGCCCTGGATAGGCTTGATTATTTGGGTTTCCTGGGAGGTAGATAAGTTCATCGGAATTAATGGCGTAGTCGACATGCAGACGCTCGGCTGCCGCGCAAACCGCGGGGTTTACGGAGGCATCGCGGAATGACTTTGCGATTAGCTCTTTATCGTCATTCATTGCGGCCAGCACGTGCGGATACAGCACATGCCGTCCGGAGACGAAGTATGCCCATGCGCTACCGTCCCACGGATTTCCGGCTATAACGGAATCGGCTGGCACCAGTTCAGGGAGCTCGCTGTAGAGCTTAAATTCGTCTAGAGACATTATTGGAGATCCCGGACGAAGGCTGTAGTTGGTCTTTGCTGAGATCGCCGCATCCCGTATTGGGCCAGTCTGTGAGACATAAAGTGTAGGAACGGCGACGAGCAAAGCAGCCGATAAAGTCCAGACGGTCGACCTTCGTAGGTTGAATTTAGCGAAAGCCCTATCAAGGCGCCGCGCGACCACTATGAAGCCAAGAAGCGACAGCGGCATGACCACCATCACCAGGCCGGCGGCAATCCTCTTGTAATCGTCGAACCATCCGCCGGTCAGGAAGGCGCGAAGCATCGACGGCGCCCAACCGGTGACGGCGACGAACAGCAAAGTCCAACCGGCAAAGGCGACGAGCAGCCAACGATGACTTCGATGTTTTATGGCAGCTACAAGTCCCATAACCAGGAGGACGCCGGAGGCCCAAGAGGCTCCTTTGGCCGAATGGGCTGCAAGGAAAGCCTCACCCACTGCCTGGGCAGTGCTTTGGTAGGGTTGCCACGTTATTTGGTAAGAGGTAATCGGAAAGGGGCGCAGGACCAGCCAAAGGGCCGCCAGAACTAATGACAGCAACAGTGTCAGAGCAATTTTGAGGCCAGGTCGCTGAATCGACCTCTCGCGTACCGCGCGTATGACTGACGGCCTCAGTATGCGGCCCAAAAGGAAAGGCACTAGAGTCGCGATTAAGCAGATGATGGTGTTGGGATGGGCCAGACTGGCTCCTGCTAATCCTACGAGCGCTACCCATGCGAACATGACGCTATGCGGCTTCACAGGAAGACCATTCCGCACGATGGTTAGTACTAAGGCCGTTGCCGCTGGTAAAACGGCCATCCCTAGGTAGTTGGGGTATAAAACGCCCCAATCAATCAACAAATATGGAAAAGCGGAAAAGGCAGAGACGAGGACGCTAAAACCAATATTCATGATGGTTGAGCCGCCAAAGAGGGTTCGGCATAGGTACCACATCGAAAGGGGCCACACAACCGCCCCTATTACCAAGTTCAAACTTGCCACGGAGGCCGAGATCGAAAACCCGGATACGACGGCTATGAGGGCCGCCAACCCGTGCCAAGCACCTGGGTAGAAGGATGGTGCACTGCCCCCTGCAGCTCCGAGGCTCAGTGACGAAGCATTCCCTGTGTCAATAATGTAGCGAACAGCGTTCAGGTGAAATACATTATCGGCGGTTTGCGATACGAAATCCGGGCTCCCAAAAATCCGCAGCAGACGATAAAGGATCACTGATCCGCCGACGGCCAGTCCAATCACGGCTGCAGGCGTTACCCCAAATCCAGTCGAGATCGCCGAGATCTTGCAGTCAAATCGCCGAGCCAACATCATTCGTAAAATAAGCGTGGCCAAGGCCGTCAGCGCGGTCCCCAGTACGGCCGCCAATATTCCCCATCGGATGCCTAGGAAGGGGGCGACAAGCGCAGACACGCTGAGCACGCCGATTCCAATCAAAGGTGCCAAAGCAGCAGCACCTAGCCCTCTGAAACCTCCAATAATCGCTACCACAAGGCCCGGCACCAAAAGAATAAGAATCGCCGCTAAAAACGGCACCACCGCAGCATTCCAGACTGCCAAAATCACACCTGCTTACTGCTAATCGGGAGGAGCGTGGGTTTATCCAGCCCTCAACAAGTTAACTGCTTCCCTTATGGCGCCGTCGAACGCGACCCTTCCGTGCTCTAGCAAAATGCCTCGTTCACAAATTCGAGATACTAGCTCTAAATCGTGGCTAACTACAACCAGGGTTTTTCCCTCGCGGGCAAGCTCTTGAATCCTATCAATGCATTTCCGCTGAAATGGCTCGTCACCGACAGCGAGGATCTCATCAATCAGGAAGACTTCAGGGTCTGTATGCACGGCAACCGAAAAGGCCAGCCGAAGGTACATTCCGGAGGAGTAGAACTTCACCTCTGTGTCTATGAACTGCCCGATTTCGGAGAACTCGACGATGTCATCAAACCGGTCTTTAATCTGTTGCTCGGTCATGCCCAAAATGGCTCCGTTGAGGAACACGTTGTCCCGTCCGGACAGATCGGGGTGGAAGCCAGCTCCAACTTCTATCAGACCTGCAACTCTTCCCCTCGTCTTCACCGTCCCCGTGTCAGGGAGCATGACCCCCGAAATGTGCTTGAGCAGCGTGGACTTGCCTGAACCGTTGAGGCCCAAAAGCGCCACGGTTTCTCCGGCCTGAACATCCAAGGACACGTTCTTCAGAGCGTGGAACTTTTCAGACAAGTCACCCTTGCGTCCTTTGAGCAGCCAAACGACAGCTTCTTTGATGGAACGGGTATGGCGTAGGACGAACTGCTTGCTGATTTCAGAAACTTCTATTGCCTTTGGCACTTACAACTCCTGCGCAAAACGGCCCTCAAGGCGCCGAAAGGTGTATTGGCCCAACATGAGGATGGCCAGGGCAACGCCGAGCCCGACGGGAAGCCAGAGGCCAAAGAGGTTCGGCGGCATTGCAACCGATCCATCGGTTGTTGGGAACCAAAACGCGTAGTGGAACAATTCCACTCCGATAGTGATGGGGTTTGCCTGATAGATGGCAAACCAGCCCGAACCGAGCTTCTCCTGGACCATCGACCAGGCGTACATCACGGGAGACGCCCACGTGGCCACCATCAGTAACATGTCCACGAGGTTCTCTGAATCGCGGAAGTAGACGTTGGCCGCGCCAAACAGGAGGCCAAGTCCAGTGGCAAGCAGTGCCACGATTGCAAAGCCGGCCACCGCTGCGAGGAGCTGGAGAAGGTTGGGGTGCCAGCCGGCGAAGACACACCCCACGACAAGCACAACCAACTGGGGGAAGAAGTGGACCGCCGAAACCCATACGGAAGCTACGGGGAAGAGCTCACGGGGAAGATAGATTTTCTTGATGAGGTTCCCGTTATTCACGATGGATCTTGCGGCGTTGCCCAAAGCTTCCGAAAAGAAGTTGATCAGCACTATGCCGGAGAAAAGGTATACGGCATAGTTTGCCAACCCCTCCGGGTTCCGTGCACTTCGCTCAAGACCGAGAAAAACTCCCAAAGCCACGTAAAAGACGATGAACTGCACGCCCGGTTTCACGTACGACCAAAGCAGACCAAGCACGGAGCCGCGGTAGCGGACCTTGAGTTCTTTCCGAACCAGCAGTTTGAGCAGGAAGCCCGACTGCCTGATGTCCCGCAGGCCCCCTCCGAGTCCAGGGGTGGTCAACTCGCCGGATGCGATTGCGCTCACTTGATCTCGTTCTGGGTGTGTTGCTCGAAGGTCTTCCTCCAGGACTCCATAGAGGTGAGTTCCGAGACGGCCGCTTTGTATTTTTTGCTAAGTGCGGGCCACTCCTTGAGCAGGGCAGAGTGAAGCCGTGTGCTCTCGGCCAGCATCTTCCTCAGCCGCTTGGGATCGCGGCGGTACCACGATGCCCCTGTGCCTTCGGCATTGGACACAACAGCGCTGTCAAACTGCGCCATGCGCCACCAGCGGTTGTCCTGATGCGCAATGGTCGTCTGCGGCCGCTCTGCGCTGGTGCCCTTGACCGGGCTTGCCAGCTGCCGGACAACTGTCTTGGCCGCCCACGGAAGAAGAGTCAGCTTTCCAGGCTGCGACGGACCGTGTCCACGCCGGGGCGGCTTGTCCATCTTTGGAGCCGGGAAGTCCTCGGGATCAGGACGGAACACAGCGTCCGAGTGCGCGGACATCATCTCGCGGATCTCGGGCAGCTTCGCTGACAGCAGCCCAGGAAGGGCGTCCGGACCCCTCAGCACATCCTCCAAAGCCCACTGCCGGCCCTGCGCCGTGGCGTACTGCATCGAAACCAGGTGTTTGACGTCGGCGTATTGCGACTCTTTGATGACTCGGCCGCCGAACTCGTAAGGGCTGTGAAGTAGCGCGGCCACTACCCTGTTCCGGGCATGGAAGTAAGCCTGCCAACCGACAAGGTCGTCCTTGTCAATCCAGGAAACATGCCAGACAGCTGAGCCGGGCAAGGATACTGTGGGATAGCCTGCCGCCTTGGCCCGCAACCCGTACTCGGAATCATCCCACTTAATGAAGAGAGGGAGTGACAGTCCGATTTCACGGATTACCTGAGTGGGGATAAGGCACATCCACCAACCGTTGTAATCGACGTCACAACGCCTATGCAGCCACGGGGTCTGCCGCAGGTTTGATGACAGGAAGTCATGGCCCAGGATCATGTCTTCGCTGGGCAGGGACGGCTGGAACCTGTACGGGTTCACGACTTCACCGAAGGTGTGCAGGACAGTACGGTTGTAAAGGTCGAACATGTGACCGCCCACGAGCGTGGGCGTCTTGCACCGGTCCGCGAAAGTCAGCAGGCGGATAATGCTCTCCGGTTCGACCACCACGTCATCGTCCATGAGCAAGGCGTAATCGCTGCCGTTCTCAACAGCTTCGAACATGCCGCGGGCAAAGCCGCCGGACCCGCCGAGGTTGGACTGGTTGATGATGCGCAGCTTGCCGTTCAGAGATCCCTTAACCTCATCGAACCCATCAGCGTCGGCAAGTTTCTGCGTCCCTTGGTCGACAATCAGGATCTCCTGCACATGAGCGAGAGCTTCTGCGCTTTCCGCCAGGAGCCGCAGGTTGTTCAGGCAGAAGTCCGTCTTGTTCAGAGTGGTGATTTGGAGCGTAACGGACCCCGGCGTTGTTTTGACCGCAGCGCCCTGCCACTCGGCGTCGAGCATGATCAGCGGCTCCGTGCCGGCGAGCAAATCAAACCAATACCATCCGCCATCGCCAAAGGGCGCGAGCGAAAGTTCAAATGTGCTCTCTGTTGTGCCCTCAACCCGTCGGGTGTCCACACGCTGCAGGGACCCGCGCGCGTTCGACTTATATACGATGACCGAGCCGGCGCCCTGGGTCCGCACCTGCAACCGGACTTTGTTCACGGTGGTCCACCGTCGCCAGTAGCTGGCCGGGAAGGCATTGAAGTATGTACCAAAGGACACCCGTTCACCAGAGCGGACCGAAGTTGAATGCCGGGAAAGAAAATCCTCCACGTGGGCTTCTTTGGTGGGGCTGCTGATAGTTCGGCCCTTACCGGCTTTCCCGTCCCCATCCCCTGCAGTTGGCAGTTGGATACCCGTCGCCGTCCCCATGTCCATGTACAGCGGCACGGTGTCCATCTGGCTGGCGCTGGGGAGGATCACGCGCTGCAGGGTGTCCCAGCTACCCGAAGAGCTTTCATTCACCACGGCCGCAACCTTCTTCTGGTTTTTAGTCGAAACGCTCATGCGTCCACGCCTCCGCTTTCAAGCTGTACGCCGCTTTCGAAGTGCGGCCGGATCTTGTTGTCGAACATGCTCAGCGCGGACCCGATGGCCATGTGCATGTCCAGGTACTTGTAGGTGCCCAGCCGGCCGCCGAAGAGAACGTCCTTTTCCGCCGCCGCCAAGTCGCGGTACTTGAGCAGTCGCTCCCTGTCAGCAGAGGTGTTGACCGGGTAGTAGGGCTCATCGCCCTTTTCCGCGAAACGCGAGAACTCGCGCATGATGACCGTCTTTTCGGTCTGGTAGTCACGCTCAGGGTGGAAGTGGCGAGGCTCGATAATGCGGGTGTAGGTGACGTCGTCGTCGTTGTAGTTCACTACTGACGTGCCCTGGAAGTCGCCCACCTCAAGGACTTCTTGCTCGAAGTCGATGGTGCGCCAGGAGAGGTCACCTTCGGCATAGTCGAAATACCGGTCAACCGGCCCGGTGTAGACAACGGGAATGTTGCCCACCACTTTGTCCTTGCTGTACTCATGGGACTCATCGAAGAAGTCGGTGTTCAGCCGCACCTCGATGTTGGGGTGCGCTGCCATCTGCTCAATCCAGGCAGTGTAGCCGTTGGTGGGCAGGCCCTCGTACTTGTCGTTGAAGTACCGGTTGTCGTAGTTGTAGCGCACGGGCAGCCTGGAGATGATACCTGCCGGCAGGTCCTTGGGGTCCGTCTGCCACTGTTTGCCGGTGTAGTGCTTGATGAAGGCCTCGTAGAGTGGGCGGCCGATCAGCTGGATGCCCTTGTCGTTCAGGTTCTGGGGGTCGGTTCCCGCCAGCTCACCGGCCTGTTCCTGGATGAGGTCCCTGGCCTGGCCCGGTGTGAGGTTGGCCCGGAAGAACTGGTTGATGGTGGCCAGGTTGATGGGCAGTGAGTAGACCTCGCCCTTGTGGACGCCATAGACCTTGTGCACGTAGTCCGTGAAGGTGGTGAACCTGTTGACGTACTCCCACACCCGCTCATTGGAGGTATGGAAAAGGTGGGCGCCGTACCGGTGGATCTCAATCCCGGTCTGTTCTTCCTTTTCACTGTACGCGTTGCCGCCGATGTGGTGGCGGCGGTCGATGACGACGACCTTCAGGCCGAGCTCGGTGGCGGCCTGTTCTGCGATTGTCAGGCCAAAAAAGCCGGACCCTACGATGACGAGGTCAGCGGTCACAAAATCTCCTGGTTCGAATGCGGGCAGCGCAAAGATGCGCATTGTCTGCTGCTCCAGCCTACCCGAGGGACCGCAGGGCCCGTCGAATCATCCTGCACGCTGTGAGGCGGCACACAGGCCGCCGTCAGGAGGGGCGCAGCACTCCGCCGCCCTCGAGGTAGGCCTCCCCCGTTTCCGGGCAGATCCACTGCCTGCCCTCCTGCTTGAGAGGCCTGCCCGCCTTCCCGACCCATCCGATTCGTCGGGCTGGCACCCCCGCCATGAGGGCATAGTCCGGCACATCCTTGCTGACGACGGCGCCTGCCGCCACCATCGCCCACGCCCCGATAGTCACGGGTGCTATGCAGACGGCCCGGGCGCCGATGGCGGCTCCCTGCCGGATGGTGACGCCCACTTTGTTCCAGTCCTCCTCCGTCTTCAGGCTGCCCTCGGGTGTTACGGCACGGGGAAAAACATCGTTGGTCAATACCACCGCCGGGCCGATGAAGACTCCCGCCTCCAAGACTGCGGGCTCGTACACCAGTGCATAGTTCTGGACCTTACAGTTCTCCCCCAGCACGACGCCCGGCCCGATGTACGCGCCGCGGCCTATTACGCAGTTCTCCCCCAGGCGCGCCCCCTCCCTGATCTGGGCGAGATGCCATACCTTGCTGCCAAACCCGATATGAGCGGCGGCATCGACGTCCGCGCTGTCAGCGATCATGTTCAAAGGGGATTCCTCCGCTGCTGTCGGACCACCTGACCAGGCCCAGGATGTAGTGATCGTAACCGGGCTGCCCCGTTCCCTGCAGCCCGGGAAACCACACCTTTATCCACATAGCTCGTGAAGAGCCTGCCCGAGGCTGCCTGCCGTGCCTAGCGTGTGAAGACATGCACGAAGGATCATCACCCATGACACTCAACTGCACGCTGGTTGGCGGCCCGGGATCTTCAGGAGACCGGCTGCCCGTGGAACTGTCCATCGACGCCCCGGCCACTACTGCAGGCGCCGAAATCCACGAGCAGTTGGTGCGGAAGTTCTCTGCGGGCGTCATCACCGTAGCTGGGGAAGACCTCCGTTCCCTGAACCTCGGAGTACCGCCGCTTGTCGAGGGAGCGATCCTTGTCGACGGCGGCACCACCCCTTCGGGTCGACGTCCGCGCCTCCGGCCCGCACAGGAAGCTGCAGCTCCCCTGGCTCTCGCGATCGACAGCGGGGCAGCAGCGGGAACAGTGGTCCCGTTACGGCGCGGCAACTACAGCATCGGCAGAAGCGGCACCCGGATCGTCATCCCGGACCCGGAGCTGTCGCGTGAACACGCACGGGTGGTGGTCACGGACACCGACATCCTGTTGATTGACCTGGACAGTGCCAACGGCACCTATGTCGACGGCGAAAGGATCCGCGCAAAGGTCATCTCCACAGCTTCCAGCATCAGATGCGGGCAATCGAACCTGTCGCTGGTTTTTGCAGACCCACCCGGCCGGGCACTTGCAGACGCAGGACAGTCCGTATCGGAGCCCATCGTCGTGGCCGCCCGCGTTGACGCCGGGAACCGGGCAGTACTGGTTCTGACCGCGGTTCTTCCGCTGGCACTCGGGGTGCTGTTGGCCGTTCTCACGGGGATGTGGATGTTCCTTGCCTTTTCCGCAGCTTCCGCATTCTCTATCCTGGTTCCGGTTGCCAGCGGACGGCGGCAGCGACGTGAATTGTCAGGCGCCCTGGAGGCCGCGGTTGCGGAAGACAGGGAACGGCGACGCCAGAGTGCCCCGCCCCTGTCCCTCGTAGCATTGGCAGCACCACGAGCCAAGGAAACGTCCGCTCCTGGCCCCGCCGGAGGCGTCTGGTTGCGGCTGGGCCAGGCTGACCAGGCTGCCAATGTCAGGATTGAACCGGCCGGCGCCGGTCCAGCGGTTCCACCGGCAGGACGGGTGCCCGTCGTCCTCGACCCGGACCGCAGGCTCACCACCGTTGGCGGTCCGCGGTCCGCCACTGAGGGTGCCATCCGCTCGCTTCTTATGCAGCTGGCTGCGTATCCAAGCGCAGGCACGACGCACGTCCTCCTTCATGGAAACCCGGCAAGCGTGCCCCTCGCCGCCCGGTATCTGCCCAGGGTGACACTCACTGCAACACCGCAGGCCGCCCTCAGTGTTGTGAACAGCAATCATCCCCACGGCTGCGAGCGCGCAGTCTTGTTGCTGCGGGGGGAAAGCTCTGCGAGTGCCGCTGACGCCTTCATACGGGACGCTGCGATCCAACGGGGATGGCAAGTGCTCCACTTCACGGCTGACGACGGGAAATGTCGCACGCCCGACGTCTTTCTTTCCGAACGCGGGTCGGTCCTGTTTCAGGATCCCTGCGAAACCGTCTTTGTTCCTGACCTCGTGCCGGAGGACGTCTTCACTGGTTTCTGCCGGCGCATGGCGGGCGCGCGGCGTCAGGACAAGGAACAGTCGGGATCCGTTCCTGCTGCGTGCAACCTTGACGACGTCCTGCCGTTAAGTCCTGCGGCGACCGCCCACCGCTGGGGTTCCAGCGGGCAAAAGGACGGGCTGGCCGTGCCCCTGGGCCTCAGCAGTGCCGGAACCAAGACCATCGATCTGCAGCACGACGGGCCGCACCTGCTGGTAGCGGGCACGACCGGCTCGGGGAAATCGGAACTGCTCCGGAGCCTCACGGTCGCACTCGCCCTGAGCTATCCTCCGGACCGGGTCAACTTCTTCTTCATCGATTTCAAGGGCGGTTCAGGGCTTGGCCCCCTGAGTGATCTCGTTCACTGCGTGGGACTGCAGACCGACCTTTCCAGCTCCGAAATGGAACGGACGCTGAGCTCACTTCGTGCCGAACTGCAACTCAGGGAGAGGTGCCTTGCCGCGGCCCGCGTACCGGACATTTCCGCATATCGCTCCAGTAAGGACGCGGAGGACTTTGTCCTCCCCCACCTTGTCATCGTCATCGATGAGTTCAGGATGCTGGTTGACGACGCCCCGGAAGTGCTGCGTGAGTTGCTGCGGATAGCGTCTATAGGGCGTTCCCTGGGAATCCACCTGATCATGGCAACGCAGAGGCCGCAGGGAGCGCTTACAGCCGACATCCGCGCAAACGTTACATCCAGCATCGCCCTTCGCGTGCAGTCCGACATGGAGTCAGTCGACATCGTCAATTGCAGGAGCGCTGCGGCCATCAGCGTTGACGCTCCAGGCCGGGCATTCCTGGCACGTGGGACCGAGGCCGCCGAAGAGTTCCAAGGCGCCTCCCTCGCGTCAGTGGCAGCAGGCGGACACTCCGAAGCCGTGACCGTCCACAGGACGACGGATTTCCTCGCCGGCCAGGTAGCAGGACCGGGCAAGGGCCCGGATCCAGTGCCAACCCCTGCGCAGGCGGTGGAGCCGCTCGCGGCCATGGTGCGGAGGCTCTGCACCCAGCAGGAGAGGGAGGTCCCGAGGAGGCCTGTCGCCCCTCCCCTGCCGGAGGATCTGGAAGAACCCGCCCCCGGGGGCCCATCCCCAGGTTCCGCGGTTCCAGGTTCCTCCCTCCTGGAACCCATGAACCTGACGGGCGAGGTTTGCCTCGGCCTCATGGATGTGCCCGAAAAGCAACGGGTGGACGCCCTGATGTGGAGCCCTGTCCGCCACGGCCACGCAGCGTTTATCGGCAGTCCTGCATCCGGGTCCGGGGCGGCCCTTGAACTGGCCGTCCACAAGCTGATGACCGGTCCCGGGGAGACCCACTTCTATGTACTCGACGCCGCGGGAAGTTTTCTCCCGCTGGTCACCGCGGGCCGGATGGCCGCGCATGCCGGGCTTGACGACCTGCGGCGTGGAGTGCGGATCCTGGAGCGGCTGGTCCGGGAGCTTGGCCAGCGGCGGGGCCATCCAGCCTCCTACACGGTGCCTCTTGTCCTCGTCGTCTCCGGCTGGGGTTCCTGGATTTCGGCTTTCCGTTCGGGACCGCTGGCCTGGGCAGAGGACCTGGTGCATGACCTCGTCCGCGACGGCGCCAAGGCGGGAATCACGCTGCTGCTTTCCGGGGAGCGCGAGCTTGTCACTGCCAGGTTCTTCGGCGCCGTTCCCAACCGTTTCTACTTTCCGGCCGGATCCACGGAGGAAGGCCGCGCCATGTGGCCGCGGATGCATCCCATGCCTGCCGTCGAAGGGAGGGCTGCCGCCTTTGGCCCTGTCTCCAACGGCGGCCCGGCCGCTTGCCAGTTCTACCGCGGCCCAGTCCCGAAATCCTCTGGCAAAGGCGGTGAAGGGTATCCGCCCGCCAACGTGCCACCATTCCGGGTGGCACCCCTCCCTGTGCACATCACGGTCAGGGAAGTTGCGGCAATGACAGCACCGGCTCAGGCTCCATCAGTCCAACCCCGCCCAAGCAAGGAACCACCAGCGAACGAACCTGGGACCGGGCGGCCAGCAACCCCCGCAAGGCAAGGCGAAGTCTGCCTGGGAGTAGCCGGTGACGAGCTCACCGCAGCGTCCCTCCATATTCCCGTCAGCGGGGTGGTTGCAGTTCTCGGCAACCCGGGAAGCGGCAAAAGCAATACGCTGCGCGCCTTGGAGGCACTCAACCCCGGGCAACAGTGGTGCCGGTGTCAAGGGCCGCTCCGGGCCGCGGATGATTTTTGGGCGGACATGCTGGTGCAGGCCGAGAGTGGCTCCTTGCCGCGGGAGACAATGCTGCTGGTTGACGACGCCGACCACCTCGCCCCATCGGCGTTGAGGGGCCTGGGCCAACTTAATGCCCTGGGTTATTCCCTGGTAGTAACCGCGGGTTACAGTCCGGCGCTTCTCCAGCGTGCTCCGCTGTTCATGAATGCCAGGGCATCCGGCGCCGGGATTCTGCTCGGCCCGCGTTCAATGGCTGACGGCGATCTTTTCGGGGTGCGGTTCGAGACCGAGTCCAATCCCCCGCCGGGACGCGGTGCCCTCATCTCCGGCGGCGGTTCCGTACCCCTCCAGGTGGCGTGGGCTGGAGCAGAAGGATGACAGGAGTGCGCCTCAACGGAATGCACATGGCGGGCAGTTATACGGGAAGAGCAAGGTCAGAGGGCCGGAGGCGCACTCCCCGTGCGGGAGGCGTGGCTGACAACCTTGGTGGTAAACAGGAGAACGATGGCGGTGGCCGCGGGGACCAGCATCACCAGCCCGGCCACGACCAGGCCGCTGGTTAGGGTGGGCACACCGATGGTGAGGACGAATAACTGGGCCACCAGCGCGGCCGCCCTGGTCCAGCGGTAGCCCCGGTAGAGGAAGAATGCCACTGCGTACAGCCAGGCGGAAAAAGCCAAGAGGAGACCCAAGGTGAAGACAGCACCCCAGAAGGACAATACGGGACTGCCGCTGAACAGTTCGTAGGCATACCACCCGGCCGCCCCCAGGAGGGCGGTAGCCTCGGCAGCCGCAACAATCGCCACCGTCCTGGCCGCCCACGGCACGGGGACCCTCCGCCCGTTAGCCACGTGCCCGGGTCCGCTGCCGGAATCATCGGAAGAGGACGGGGTACCTGCTGGGTTTACCGGGGGTCTTGACACACTGGCACCCTACCGGACATAGTCGGACACTGGTGAGGGCCAGAGCCGCCACTGTGATGCATCGCTCAGGTTTCAGGGGATATCAGCCGTTATTACCCCTTGTTTACACAGCGTTAACATGACAGGCTTGATGCAGATGACCAAGGGGGCCCAGAGGGCCCTTTTCCTTTGTAGCCACTAGTGAATAATTTCACAAAGGCACTTCCCAGAAATGGAGCAACTGATCAGCATGGATTGGCGTAACCGCGCAGCGTGCCTCGACAAGGACCCGGAACTGTTCTTTCCCGTCGGGAATACGGGACCGGCCCTGCTGCAAATCGAGGAAGCCAAGAGCGTCTGCCGCCGGTGCCCCGTTGTCGACACCTGCCTGCAGTGGGCCCTCGAATCCGGCCAGGACGCCGGTGTTTGGGGCGGCATGAGCGAAGACGAGCGCCGCGCCCTCAAACGGCGCGCCGCCCGCGCACGCCGCGCTTCCTAAAAACCCACAGCACCGGCGACGACCCAACCGGCGAAAAAGAGGCCCCGGGAGAATCCGAAAATGGATTCTCCCGGGGCCTCTGTCAGTTTCACGCCCATTCCGCCTGCGGCGACCACTGGCCGGACGCCGGCTCCTACTTGCCGGCCAGGCTAAGCCGGATCTTGACCTCGGTCCCGCCGCCCTCGCGGCGTTCCCAGGCGATGGTGCCGCCCAGCTCACTGGTGACGAGCGTCCGCACAATCTGCAGGCCGAGGCCCTCCACATGGGGAGTCTGCGGAAGGCCCACGCCGTCGTCGGCAATGGTGACCGTCAGCTCTTCGCCGTCGTCCCCTTCGGACCGGTCGGCAACGAGCCACACTGTTCCCGCCCTCCCCTCGAGGCCGTGCTCCACGGCGTTGGTCACCAGTTCGTTGATGACCAGGGCAAGCGGGGTGGCGAGATCGCTGGGGAGTTCCCCGAAGCTGCCGGAGCGTTCCGTCCTGACCTGCTGCGAAGGGGAAGCCACTTCCGCGGACAGCCGGAACTGGCGCCCGATCAGTTCGTCGAAATCCACGCTCTGCGTCAGCCCCTGAGACAACGTCTCGTGGACCAGGGCGATAGTGGCGACACGGCGCATCGCCTGCTCCAGGCCCTGCTTTGCTTCGTCGCTCACCATGCGGCGGGACTGCATCCGCAGGAGCGCGGCCACGGTCTGGAGATTGTTCTTGACCCGGTGGTGGATTTCGCGGATGGTCGCGTCTTTTGTCACCAGCTCCATCTCGCGGCGGCGCAGCTCCGAAACATCACGGCAGAGGACCAGCGCGCCGAACCGCTGCTGCTCATCCCGGAGCGGAATGGCACGCAGTGACAGGCTCACTCCCCTGGACTCAATCTCGCTGCGCCACGGCATGCGGCCGGTGACGACGAGCGGCAGGGTCTCATCCACCAGGCGGCGGTCCTTGAGCAGGCCCGCGGTGACTTCAGCGAGCGAGCGTCCCTCCAGGGATTCGCCGTCCCCCAGCCGGCGGAAGGCCGAAACTCCGTTGGGGCTCGCGTACTGCACCACGCCGTCCGCATCCAGCCTGATCAGCCCGTCGCCCACACGGGGGGCGCCGCGGCGGGAGCCTGTGGGTGAGGCAAAGTCCGGCCAGAGCCCCAGCGTTCCCATCCGCAGGAGATCGTAGGCGCACTGCCGGTAGGTCAACTCGAGCCGGGACGGCATCCGCGAACTGGAGAGGTCCATGTGCGTGGTAACCACCGCCAGCGTCCGGCCGTTACGCACCATGGGAACTGCCTCGACCCGCAGGGCCATCTCGCTGTTCCAGTTCGTCTCGCTGGAGCGCTCAATGGACCGGCTGTTCCACGCCTTGTCCACGAGCGGCTGCAGGTCGGAGCGGATACCCTCGCCCACGAAGTCACTGTGGAAGGCCGTGTGCGTGGTGGAAGGACGCACGTGTGCCAAGGCAATATAGCCAAGCTCTGGGTGGGGGAACCACAGCGCCAGGTCGGCGAACGCAAGGTCCGCGACCATCTGCCAGTCCCCCACCAGGAGGTGCAGCCATTCGGCATCGCCCGGCCCGAAATCAGCATGTTCCCTGATGGGGTCCGTAAAGATTGCCACTGCACCTCCATTTTGCGGCGCGGAATTCCTAGCGCCGGACGATTGACCTCAAGAGCCTCAATGCTACCGACAGTGAGGCCATGTCGTCGGCTTCCAGTGCGTTCACCTCGTCGAACATGCTCTTTGCCCTGCCCAACTGCTCGGCATTCTGTGCCTCCCAGTCCTTGAGCCGCGCATCCGGCGACCCGGTCTCGGACGTGGCGTCCAGCACCGCCGTCGTCATATCCGACACTGTTGAGTACAGGTCATCGCGCAGGGCTGCCCGCGCCAGTGCCTGCCACCGGTCCTGCCGGGGGAGGCTGCTGATGCGTTCCAGCAGCGAGTCGGCGTGGAACCGGTTGAACACGGTGTAGTAAACGGCTGCGATCTCCTCCACCCTGTCCTTCCGTGAGCGGGCGATCTTGGCGATGTCCAGCAGCACGAAGCTCTCGAACAGCTCGGCCCAGCGCAGCGCAAGGCCCTCCGGGAGTTCCCACTCGCGGCCCTTCGCCAGCCACCCCGCCACCCGCTCACGGTCGTCGCCGCGAAGGTAATCCAGGAGGCGGGCACGCATGGGATCCATCAGCGGCTTGAACTCTGCCACCACCTCGGCGATGGGGCGGGAAACACTTTCCTGGCTCAGCAGCCAGCGGACTGCCCGGTCCAGGAGCCGCCGGATGTCCAGGTGCACCGTGCTCCAGTGCTCCGTGGGGAAGGAGGCAGGCAGGCTGTTCAGCTCCCCGACCATCGCATCCAGCTCATACACTTCGCGCAGCGCGACAAAGGCCTTGGCCACGGCAACTTCGCTGGCGGATGTTTCCTCCATCACCCGGAAGGCGAAAGTGATGCCGCCAAGGTTGATCATGTCGTTGGCCACCACCGTGGCGATGATCTCGCGGCGCAGCGGATGCGTGTCCAGCTCGGCGTCAAAACGTTCACGCAGCTGATGCGGGAAGTAGGAACGCAGCGTGTCCCGGAACCAGGGGTCATCGGCAAGGTCGCTGTCCCGCAGGGCCGACGCCAGCTCGATCTTCGCGTAGGCGGCCAGCACTGACAACTCCGGAGATGTCAGCCCCTGCCCCTGCTGCAGCCGTTCCCGCAGCGTTTCCGTGGTGGGCAGCGCCTCCAGGTCGCGCTTCAGGTCGGCACTCTTCTCCAGCCAGTCCATGAGCCGTTCGTAACTCGGGCTCCATTCCGCCACCCGGGTCCGGTCGTTCAGGAGCAGGATGTTCTGGTCGATATTGTCTTCGAGGACCAGGCGGCCCACTTCATCGGTCATGGACGCAAGGAAATCTGCGCGTTCCGCCGCGGCCAGCTTGCCGGCGGCGACCATCCGGTCAACAAAGATCTTAATGTTGACTTCGTGGTCGGAGCAGTCCACACCGGCGGAGTTGTCGATGGCATCGGTGTTGAGGATGACCCCCTGCAGGGCTGCCTCGATGCGGCCGCGCTGGGTCATTCCCAGGTTTCCGCCTTCGCCCACTACCTTGACCCGCAGGTCGCGGCCGTTGACCCGGATGGCATCGTTGGCTTTGTCGCCCACCGAGGCGTTGGACTCGGAGGACGCCTTGACGTAGGTCCCGATTCCGCCGTTGTAGAGCAGGTCGGCGGGTGCCAGCAGGATGGCCCGCAGGAGTTCGGGCGGGCTGAGCTCGGTGGTTTCCGACGGGAGCCCCAGGGCGGCCCGCACCTCCGGGGACACGGGGATGGATTTGGCCTGGCGGGCGAAGACACCGCCGCCTTCGCTGATCAGCGACTTGTCGTAGTCGTCCCAGGAGGACCTGGGCAGGTCGAACAGCCTCTGCCGCTCCGTGAACGAGGATTCTTCATCCGGGTTGGGGTCAAGGAAGATGTGCCGGTGGTCAAATGCCGCGAGCAGGCGGATGTGCCGGGACAGCAGCATGCCGTTGCCGAACACGTCGCCGGACATGTCCCCCACGCCAACTACGGTGAAAGGTTCGGTCTGCGTGTCCAGGTCCAGCTCGCTGAAGTGGCGCTTCACCGATTCCCACGCGCCCCGTGCGGTGATGCCCATGGCCTTGTGGTCGTAGCCCACGGAACCGCCGGAGGCGAACGCGTCGCCCAGCCAGAAGCCATATTCCTCGGACAGTCCGTTGGCTATGTCTGAGAAAGTAGCCGTTCCCTTGTCCGCCGCGACCACAAGGTACGAGTCGTCGTCGTCATGCCGGACAACGTTCGACGGCGGCACAAGCCGCTCAGCATCGCCTTCAGTCAGGAGATTGTCAGTGAGATCCAGCAGGCCTCGGATGAATGTCTTGTAGCTCTCAACGCCTTCTGCCATCCAGGCCGCGCGGTCGGTGGCGGGGTCCGGAAGCTGCTTCGCGAAGAAGCCGCCCTTGGCGCCGGTGGGGACGATGACGGCGTTCTTCACCGTCTGCGCCTTGACCAGGCCCAGGACCTCGGTGCGGAAGTCTTCCCGCCTGTCGGACCAGCGGAGCCCGCCGCGGGCCACCTTACCGAACCGCAGGTGCACACCTTCGACGCGGGGGGAGTAAACCCAGATTTCGAACATGGGCCGCGGGAACGGCAGCCCATCGATGCGGGCGGGATCCAGCTTGAAGCTCAGGTGCGGCTTGTTCTGGTAAAAGTTGGTGCGGAGGGTGGCCTCGATGAGGTTGGCGAAGGTGCGCAGCACGCGGTCGGCATCGAGAGTGGCAACCTTTTCGATCGAAGCCGCCAGGTCCTGCCGCACGGAAGCCTGCGCCTCAGCGCGCTCGCCGTCGCTGATGGAGGGATCGAAGCGGGCCGCGAAGAGTGCGCTCAGCCCCCTGGTCACATCCGGGTTGGCCAGGAGGGTGTCCGCCATAAAGCCGAAGGAACTGCTGTTGCCCATCTGGCGCATGTACCGGGCGTAGGCACGCAGCACCGTGATCTGCCGCCATTGCAGCCCTTCCCGCAACACCAGGCGGTCAAAGTTGTCCGATTCCGCAGCGCCGGTGACGGCTGCGCCAAAGGAGTCGGCAAGAAGCCCGCCCGTGGACAGCGGGTCCACTCCGGCCGGGTACTTCAGGCCCAGGTCGTACAGGAAGAAGTCCCGGTGGTCCGCTGTTTCGATCTCAAAGGGACGCTCATCCAGGACCTCGAGTCCGAGGTTGTGGAAGTAGGGCAGGATCTGGCTCAGGCTCTTGGGCTCCAGCATGTAGAGCTTTACCCGGGCATCCTCCTCCAGTGTCGCACCGGCCCCTTCGGGAAGGTACACGTGCACGCCGGGACGGTCCTGCCGTGCGCCGGCACTCCTCTCGGCGGCGGCCCCGTACTTTTCGAACCGCGCAATGTCTTCGAGGGCGTCCTCTACTTCGTAGTCCACGCGGTAGCTGGCGGGGAAAGCCTCAGCCCAGGTGGCAGCGAGTTCCTTGGCCTCGGCTGGGTCCCGGCCTTCGCGCAGGACCTCGGCGATGCCTTCACTCCAGGACCTCGCCGCCCGGACCAGCCGCTTTTCCAGTTCGTCGCTGTTGACGTGGCTGACGTCGGCGTCCTTGGGCAGCCGAATGCGGAAGAACAGGCGCGCGAGTGCCGATTCGGTCATCCGGGCTTCGTAATCAATCGAGACTGCCTGGAAGGTCTCCCGCAGTTCCTGTTCGATCCGGAGCCTGACGTTGGTGGTGTAGCGGTCGCGGGGCAGGTAGACGACGGCGGACATGAAACGCCCGTAAATATCCGGCCTCAGGAACAGCCGGGTGCGCCGCCGCTCCTGCAGTTTCTGGATTCCGAGAGCGGTCGCGGCGAGATCGGGGATTTCGATCTGGAACAGCTCATCGCGGGGGTACGTCTCCAGGATTCCCAGGAGGTCCTTGCCCGAGTGCGAGTCCGGCGGGAAGCCTGCGTTCTGAAGCACGGCGTCCACCTTTTCCCGGACGATGGGAATGTCGCGGACGGAGCCGGCGTAGGCGCTGGTGGCAAAGAGGCCGATGAAACGGCGCTCGCCGTTGACGTTGCCCGCGGCGTCAAAGCTTTTGATGCCGATGTAGTCCAGGTAGGCCGAACGGTGCACCGTCGACCGTGAATTGGCCTTGGTGATGACGAGGGCACGCTTTTCCCGCGCCTTCTTGCGGCCCGTGTCGGTGAGGTGCTGGATGTGCGGGGAGTCAGCAGCCGCGCGGAGCAGCCCAAGGCCGCTGTCCTCGCGCAGTTCCAGGACGTCTTCGCCGTCAACGTTGAGCAGGTCGTATTCGCGGTAGCCCAGGAACGTGAAGTTCCCGTCGTCAAGCCAGCGCAGCAGGTCCTTGGCCTGCCTCAATTCGGCAATCTGCGCGGAGTTGGCCACCTTGTCCAGGCTTTCGGCGATTTCCCGCGCTTTTTGGCGCATCCTGGGCCAATCCTCGACGGCGGCCCTGACATCGTTCAGGACGCGCGTGAGGCCCGATAGCAGGGAAGCCTTCGCGTCGTCGGAAACGCGGTGGATTTCGACGGCGATCCACGACTCCATGTGCGAGGCATTTTCACCTTGCGCAATGAGGTGGGAAAGGTTGGGCATTGCCGCTGTGTCGCCGCTGGAAATGCCCAAGTGTGCCGGAACCCTGTTGACCTTGACCAGTTCGCCGGTTTCCCGGTTCCTGGTGGCCACGAATAGCGGGTGGACCACGAGTCTGATGGCTGCATGCTGCCGGACGAGTTCGGCGTTGACGGAGTCGACAAGGAACGGCATGTCGTCGGTGACAACAAAGATGACGCTGCTGTCCTCTTCGTCGATGATCGATATATTGGCCTGCCCCGGCTGCCGTACGGATGCTGCCCGGCGGTGCTCCTCGGCTCGGGCTTCCAAAACATCCCGGGGGTAGCTTCGGGCATCCTCCTCAGCCAGGTGCTGGTAGTAGTCCCCCATGAAACCTTCAAGGCCTTCAATGGAGAGGGGCTGGTCCTCCACACTGGATCCAGACGACATCGACAACGCCTCCATCAGAGATATTCGCTGCACCTTTGCAGCTCTTATGGCGAGCCTAGTCCTTTGCCCTGCGCCGTGGTGTGGAAGAAAACACAGAGGCTTTGGCTTTTCGCTGGCCTTGTGCACAAACGAGCCCCCGGATGGCGTGCCGGAGCGCAGAGTCCGGGGAAGCTTCGAGCAGCAGCGAGCCTGCCAGGAGGGCTGCATCGGCGGCGGCCGGGTCGTAGGGCAGGAACGCTTTGAGCTCTGAAGCGGGGCCGTACCGCTCCCAGGCATCCCGCAACTGCCGCTCGGGGTCTCTGCCCACGGAGGAGGACCGCACCTTGTTCATCACGACAGTAGGTGACGCCTGCGGCACAGCCCCTTCCAGTTCGGCGAGCGCACGCACCATCCGGGGTACGCCCACGGGATCAGCAGCACCAACGGCATAGACCTCGTCAGCCACTTCCAGCGGACGCAGTGTGGCGGCGTTGCGTCGCGGCGCCATGGTGTCGAAGCTCAGTTCCTCATCGGCCTCCAGGCAGAACCCGGTATCGACCACCACAACCTCCGCGATCTGGCGGGCCCGTTCAAGAACCAGCGCCAGGGCAGGGGCGCGCAACTCTGTCCATCTGTCCGCGCGGGTTATGCCCGTGAGCACCCGGAACGCTCCGGACGACGTGGCGACCGTGGCGGCAACCTTCCGGAGGGCATCCGGGTCCAGCAGGCCCTGGTCAGCGAGCCTGCACGCCTGGGCAACCCCGGCTGACTCATCCAGGAGACCCAGCACCGCCGCGACGCTGGCACCGTAGGTGTCGGCGTCGACCAGCAGGACGTCCCGGCCGTCCGCAGCCATCTCGCCGGCGATGTTCACCGCGATGGTGGTCCTGCCGGGTGACCCGGCCGGTCCCCAGACAACGATGAGCTTCCCGGCTGGGTGGTCCTCCTCGTCAGGCTCCGGCTGCACGGGATCAAGGGCCAGTGCAGCCCCTGTGTCGGCGGCAGCGCTCAGGCCGGCAGGCCGGGCAGCACCCGTCAGCTGGGCGACGGCATCGGCAATCCTGTCCGAGAGCTCGGCGGACTCGATCCCCGTCACCGCCGAGGCCACACCGATTTTGCGGAGCCTGGCTGCCTCTTCTGCATTGTCTGTCAGCGCAACGACTGCCACTCCAACAGCTCCAAGCCGGTCGATAAGGGAAGCAGTCAAGCCCTCGGACCCCTCAGCCACCACTGCAGCCCTTGCCAGGCCGCTCTGGCAAGCAGCGAGAAGTTCGGGAAGTTCAGTGCACCTTCTAACCACGGTCACCGGCCCGTGGAGCCTTTCGAGGCCGCCCACCAGATCCTCCCGGCTTTGGCCCACGGTGACAACCGGGATGCTCATCGCATGCCGCCGGGATTCCACACGACGGATATTTTTGCGTCGTTGGCCTGGGCACCCAGCAGCGCAGGCATCTGCTTGTCCTCTACCATGACCATCAGCACAGTGGTCTTTGACGAGCCGAGGGCAGTGGACCCCGTGGTGACCTCGGCAATTTCAGCTCCGGGAAGGATGAGCTTCGGCTCGCTGAATCCGTTCCTGGCGTCCGGCTGGGCCACCCAGACGTCCACCCGCGCACCGGCAACTGCCTGGGAGGGCAAGGTCTGCGCGATGTTGAGGGCTACGGGTTTCCGATCCAGCTGGTCCACCTCGCCAAGGCTGGCCTTGGGAACCAACTGGTCCTTGGCGATCCGCTGCACGGCGACGACATCCTGGGGCAGGCCGTCTTCCACAGTGATGTAGTGCTGCTCCGTATCACCCAGGCGGACCTTGGCGCGGACCACGTTCTCCGGCGTCAGGCGTTCACCCACAGCGATGCCGTCCCGTGCCGCAAAGACCTCGGTGGTGCGGTCCGCACTGCCGACCAGGAACGTAACCCCCGCAACAGACACGAGGACCAGGAGGACGCCCACCAGCAACCGCGGATCCTTCCACGATGGGCGCTTCAGCCGCGGTGCAGCGGCGCTTGCATCAGGAACCATACCGTTCTCCCCCTAGGTATACCGGGCCTGCCCGCTCTGGCCGGACTCCTCATTGTTACTGCAAGGCACCCGGAACAAAAGTCATTTACCTAAATACCGGCTATCTGTGGAAAACGGGCACAAACAACGTCATGTGATGGCAAAATGGGTGCATGCCAAGGTTCCTCACGCTCGCGGACGTCGCCGAGCAGCTCCAGATCAACTCACCTGCCGCGTACGCCTTGGTCCGCAGCGGTGAGCTGAAGGCCATTCAGGTGGGGGGCCGCGGGCAGTGGCGGGTCGAAGAGAAAATGCTGGAGCAGTACATCGAGGAACGCTATGCCGAGGCCAGCCGCATGATCCAGGAGTCACGCGCCAAGTCAGTGTGACGCCGCTACGCTCCGCGGGCTTTGCGTGACCTGATGATCGCCAGTGCCGTGAAAGGTACCGCTGAAACCTGGCCAACGCTTTGGGTCCTCCGTGCTTCGCCCGGAATCACCGCCGCCAGGTCTATGTAGTCCCGGCCAACCCGGTCAATGACGCCGTCCAGCCGTGCGGCCCCGGATCCCCCACCAATCGTGACGGTTACTTCGGTCCGATCCCGGGCTAGGGCCCGCAGGGAGTGGGCCAGTCCGATCGACCGGCGGACTGGTGAGTTCTCCGCCTGCACATGCCTGCCCAGGCCCACGTACCGCGCTGCGGCCGCGAAGGGAATCAGTCCTTGGTGCCGTTCTTCATCCAGGACCAGGGCATCAGCCCCGACGTGGGTCAGCTCCCCCTGTGCCGATTCGCCGCACAGCAGGTGGACCCCGATCCTGTAACCCACGGCGGCCCGCAGCCGGTCTTCGAGGCGCAGGCCAACCATCTCTGCCCGGGTCCGCTCGTTGATCTCGCTGTCGAGCGCAAGCCGGTCAGCCTCCGCAAGCTGGCTTTCCATGTCGTTGAAGAGTGCATCCCAGCGCATTCCGCCAGCGTAGGGTGCCGCATCCAACCCGTCAACGCGCATCTTTAATTCACTCCAACGTCTGGACAAAAGTTCGTTATCGGGTTCAGACTGTCTCAATCAGCATCAAACTGCATCAAAAGACATCAAGGTGGCGGATCATGGGATACTCCCGAAAGACAGGATGGTCCGATGCCGCCATGGCGTTGGCTCTGCTGGGGCTTGGGGTTGTGCTTTGCATCCTGGGGACTGGCCTGGTTGCCCAATGGCAGGACGGTGCCGCCCGCCGGCAGGACTTGTCCGTGGAGGTCCTCCTGGCGGCCGCCGCAACAGCTGCCGGCATCGGGCTATTGCTGTGGTGGGCTTTTGCGCTGTTGAGCGCAGGAGCCGCTGTCCTGCTGCAGCGGTCGGGACGTCGTCGGGCTGCGGCGGTGGCCCGCAGGCTCTCACCCGCGTTCATGCAAAGGGCAGTTGTTGCCGCCCTTTCGATCCAGCTGGTGGCCGGGGCTGCGGCACATGCCGCCACCGCTCCGGGGCCCGAGTGGACTCCACTACAGAACCAGTCCTCAGCGGCTCCCTCCAACCCTGCAACCATGGACGCTGTCCCGGCGCCCGGCCAGGGCGATGGCCCGGACATGCATACCCCGGTCCAACAGGTCCCGGCGGAAGTGCCAACGGCGGTTCGTGACGGTGCATCGCCGGCATGGCAACCCGCCGCAGCCCAGCCCACCGCCGCCACGGTCAACCCAGGATGGCAGCCGGCTTCCCCTGTGCTGGAACCCGGACTGCTCGCCGCTCCGCAAACCAGGGCCACGGCCGGTCCGGAGGCGGGCGGGAGCGAAACGGGTGGCGGGGCCGGTGTGGTGACAGTACTCGCCGGAGACACCCTATGGGACATCGTCGCGGCCCAATTGGGCCCGGAAGCATCGGACGTGGCCATAGCCCTTGAGTGGCCGCGGTGGTATGCAGCGAACCGGGGCCTGATCGGCGCGAGCCCGGACGTCCTGCTTCCAGGTCAAATCCTCCACGCCCCGGCGCCGTAGCCGCTGCCGACACCTTGCCGTGGGGCTTCCGGGGTCCGGCCATACAGAAGATCCCATCAGCGTGCCACCGAGCCGGACCGGAGTGCCCAACGTCAACTCCGCGCCGGCCCATTGGACCATCAGCTATTCGAACAAAAGGGGAACCACAATGACCGCTGCGACACCTGTCCGGGCCGTCCAGGACCCGGCTGCCAACACCGTAGACGGCGGGAGGGCCCGCGGGGAAAATGTGTCACCGCCAAGGACGGCGGCGCCGGCGGGTCAGTCGCACGGCGCGAACCCACCGTCCCTGCGGTCCGTAAGCGAAGCGGCGGAAGTCAGGGCCATTACCCGGGGGACGGTCCAGGCTGCCATGGAGGTCCTGGCCGGCATCCGTCCTGTCCACCAGTTGGCGCGGCGGCTCGATCCGCGGTGCCTGGCGTCGTTGCAGCACCGGGCGGCGCTGATCCGGCGCGAACTTACCAGGACAGGCAATCCCGCACTGGCCCGGCTCCACCGGAACTCCACGGTCCGCTCCGTACGGGTGTGCGAGGTGGCTGAGGGGATCTACGAGGCAAGTGCCGTGGTGGTGGATGACGTACGGGCCCGTGCCGTTGCCGTCCGGCTTGAGCGCAACAAGCAGGTCTGGCGAATCGTTGAACTCGTCATCGGCTGACCCAGTGGAAACGCCCGGGCGCCGGAAGATCCGCACAGTGCACCACGCAAACAGGGCAGGGACGCCTTGGTCCCTGCCCTGCTCACCACCGCCCTTGGGCGTCTACGGCTGTGCTGCTAGCGCTTTTTCTTTTTTGCCGGGCGCTTGGCAGCATCCTGTGCGGCTGCCTTGGCGGGGTTGCCGGAGCGTCCGCTGCCGGCCCGGGTTTCCACCCGGGTCTGGGTTCCGCCGCTCTCGCTGGGAGCCGTGTATTGCAGCTGCGCCGGCTGCTCGGGGGCCTCAAGCCCGGCGGCATGGACCTGCGGGTCCACGTGCTCGGTGTGTCCGCCGGCAGCATCCTGGACCACGACGTCCTGGGCCGGGGTTACTTCCACCTCGAGGTTGTAGAGGAAGCCCACGCTTTCCTCCCGGATGGCTTCCATCATGCTTTGGAACATGGCGAAACCTTCGCGCTGGTACTCCACCAGCGGATCACGCTGCGCCATGGCCCGCAGGCCGATGCCCTCCTTGAGGTAATCCATCTCGTAGAGGTGTTCCTGCCACTTGCGGCCAATGACGGAAAGGACCACGCGGCGTTCAAGCTCCCGCATGCTTTCGGATCCGATGACCTCCTCGCGGGCCCGGTACACCAGGCGGGCGTCGGAGAGGATCTCCTCCTTGAGCAGCTCAACGGTGATCCTGGACTTCCCGCCGGCCTCTTCGATGATTTCCTCGGGAGTAACGCTGACAGGATAGAGCGTCTTGAGGTTCGTCCACAGCTGGTGGAAGTCCCAGTCGTCGCCGTTTCCTTCCGCGGTGGCGGCGTCGATCAGCGCAGTGATGGTGTCCTCGATGAAGTACTGCACCTTCTCGTGCAGGTCATCGCCTTCGAGGATGCGACGGCGGTCACTGTAGATGGCTTCGCGCTGGCGGTTGAGGACGTCGTCGTACTTCAGCACGTTCTTGCGCTGCTCGGCGTTGCGGCCTTCCACCTGTCCCTGGGCAGAGGCGATGGCCCGGGATACCAGCTTTGATTCGAGCGCAACGTCGTCCGGCACGGAGCTGTTCATGAGCCGTTCCGCAGCCCCGGAGTTGAAGAGGCGCATGAGGTCATCGGTCAGCGACAGGTAGAACCGGGACTCACCGGGGTCGCCCTGGCGGCCGGACCGGCCGCGGAGCTGGTTGTCGATGCGGCGTGATTCGTGGCGTTCGGTGCCCAGGACGTACAGGCCGCCGAGGTCCAGGACTTCCTCGTGTTCATCCTTGACGGACTGCTTGGCTGCCTCGAGCGCCGTGGGCCACGCGGCTTCGTACTGTTCGGAGTTCTCCTCCGGATCCAGCCCGCGCTTGGCGAGTTCGGCGACGGCCGTGAATTCGGCGTTACCGCCCAGCATGATGTCAGTGCCGCGGCCGGCCATGTTGGTGGCCACGGTGACGGCACCCTTCCGGCCTGCCTGGGCGACGATGGCAGCTTCCCGGGCGTGGTTCTTGGCGTTCAGGACCTCGTGGCGGATGCCTTCCTTGGCGAGCAGCTTGGACAGGTACTCGCTCTTCTCCACGCTGGTGGTGCCCACGAGGACGGGCTGGCCTTTTTCGTGCCGTTCGGCGATGTCGCGCACCACGGCGTCGAACTTTACAACCTCGTTCTTGAACACGAGGTCCGACTGGTCAATCCGCTGCATGTCCCTGTTGGTGGGGATGGCCACGACGCCGAGCTTATAAGTGCTCATGAACTCGGCCGCCTCAGTCTCGGCGGTACCCGTCATTCCCGACAGTTTGCCGTACATACGGAAGTAGTTCTGCAGCGTCACGGTGGCCAGGGTCTGGTTTTCCGCTTTGATCTCGACGCCTTCCTTGGCCTCGATCGCCTGGTGCATGCCTTCGTTGTAGCGCCGGCCCGCCAGGATGCGGCCCGTGTGCTCGTCAACGATCAGCACTTCGCCGTCCAGGATGACGTAATCCTTGTCCCGCTTGAACAGTTCCTTGGCCTTGATGGCATTGTTCAGGAACCCGATCAGCGGAGTATTGGCGGATTCGTACAGGTTGGAAATGCCAAGGTAGTCCTCGACCTTTTCGATCCCGCTCTCCAGGACGCCCACCGTGCGCTTCTTTTCGTCGACCTCGTAGTCCTTTTCGGACTGAAGCCGGAGCACCACTTTTGCGAATTCGCTGTACCAGCGGTTGGTGTCCCCCTGCGCAGGGCCGGAGATGATCAATGGCGTGCGTGCCTCATCAATGAGGATGGAGTCAACTTCGTCGACGATGGCGAAGTTGTGGCCGCGCTGGACCAGTTCGGTCCGGTCCCACGCCATGTTGTCCCGCAGGTAGTCGAAACCAAACTCGTTGTTGGTCCCGTAGGTGATGTCGGCGGCATACTGCTGGCGGCGAACGGCCGGATCCTGGTTGGCGAGGATGACGCCGCTGGTCAGGCCCAGGAACCGGTAGACGCGGCCCATGAGTTCGGACTGGTATTCGGCGAGGTAGTCGTTGACCGTGACGACGTGGACACCCTTGCCGGTGAGGGCATTGAGGTAAGCGGGAGCGGTCGCCACCAGGGTCTTGCCTTCACCGGTCTTCATTTCAGCGATGTTGCCCAGGTGGAGGGCAGCGCCACCCATCAGCTGGACGTCGAAGTGCCGCATCCCCAATGTGCGGGAGGACGCCTCGCGCACTGCTGCGAAGGCTTCGGGAAGCAGGTCGTCAAGCTTCTCGCCATCCTGGTGGCGAGCCCGGAGGCGGTCCGTCTCCTCACGCAGTTCAGCGTCGGTAAAGGTCTTAAAGGAGTCTTCGAGGGCGTTGATGGAATCGGCATAGTTCCGCAACTGCCGGAGTGTTTTCTTGTCACCCGTGCGGAGAATTTTTTCGATAAGTGATGCCACGTGAAGATGCTCCCAGTCTGATGCCGCCGAATTCTGGCGTGTTCAGTCTACGGGAGACACACGCAGCCGGTGCCCCTTTTCCCTGAGAGCGGATACTCCCTGGAGCGGTGCCAGCTCCAGGGACAGACCTGCGGCCAGGTCCCCTCCCTGCCCCACTTCCACCTCCGGCAGGCCAAGCCATTGGGCCATGAGCACCAGTTCGGCAGCGAGTTCGACGGCGGTATCAGGCGGTGCGTCAGGCTCGGCGAACGCGGACCTCACCAGCAACCGGCCGCTTGCCCGGTCCGCTTTCAAATCCACCCGGGCCACGATGCTGTCGCGCAGCAGGAAAGGCAGCACGTAGTAGCCGAACCGCCTCTTGGGCTCTGGAGTGTAGATCTCGATCCGGTAGTGGAAACCGAAAAGTTCGGACAGCCGCCGCCGCTCAAAGACCAGGGAATCGAACGGGCTCAACAACGCCCGGCCGGTGGCGCGCTGCGGCAGCACCGAGTCCACATGCCGGTAGATCTTCCGCTCCCAGCCCGCCACGTTGACCGGTTCCAGCCTGCCTTGCTCCACGAGGTGCTCAACGGCCAGCGCTGTAGCCTTGACCGGAATCCGGAAGTAGTCGGCGAAGCAGCGGACGCTGCCGATTCCGTGGGCCTGTGCGGCCGCGTCCGTCAGGCGGCGCAGTGCGGCCACTGGATCCTCTTCCCGTGCCGCGGGGGCCGGGTATGGGAGGACCTTGGCGGTCAGCGTGTACCTGCGCTCGAACTGCCCGGTCCTGGAGGCTGCCGATACCAGTCCTTCTTCGAAGAGGTGTTCAAGGACCCGCTTTACGGCGTTCCAGTTCCACCCCCAGTTGTCCGCCTGCTTTTCCTCGACATGCCCAATCCGTGCCGTCAGTTCCGATGCCGTCATGGGCCGGGACCGGGCGAGGACCGCCAGGATTCTGGCCGCAACGTCGTTGCGGAGCACGGGGTCCAGGCGGGAGGCGCCCACCCAGGCCCGCTTTTGCCATAGGAGAAGGTCCTGGTAATGCTCCGGCCGTATGTAGCTTGCCTCGTGCGCCCAGTATTCAAGCATCCGGCGCGGATGGCGTCCGGACATGCGTTGCAGGATGTCGCGGTCGTAGTTGCCAAGGCGGGAGTAGAAGGGCAGGAAGTGGCTGCGGACCAGGACATTCACGGAATCGATCTGGACGAGCTGGAGACGGGCAAAGGTACGGCCCACCGTCCGTGCTGTCACGGGGCCGGTGGGCCGTCCTTTGTGGAGTCCCTGCGCTGCCAGCGCGATCCGCCGTGCCTGGTTAAGGCTCAGCGATGCCGGCAATTCAGTCCTCTCCGGTGGGTGATTCCACGTTAAGCGTTGGCGGGGGCGTCATCCGAGCGGTAGGCAAGGATCTTTTCCTCCACGACAGTGTCCCCTGGTTCGCATTCGTGGTCCAGGGTAATGACGCCATAGGTCCAGCCGCGGCGGCGGTAAACGACGGAGGGCGTGTTGGTGGCCTTGTCCACGAAGAGATAGAAGTCGTGGCCCACGAGTTCCATATTGTCCACGGCGTCGTCAAGCGTCATGGAAGCAGCGGGAAAGACCTTGCGCCGGATCAATACCGGCGATTTCCCGGCCGGGATGTCATTTTCGACATCGTAGGGGGATTTTTCTTCCGTTGCCAGGCCGGTTTCGCTCCTGCGGTTGGCCTCAAGGTACAGCGGTTCGTGCGCGCTGGCGGGCTCGAGTGTGGCGGTTGCTTCACGGACAGCCTTGGGGGTGTGACGGCCATGGTGGACCTTCTTACGGTCCTTCGCGCGCCGGAGCCGCTCAAGCAGTTTGTTGTAGGCGAGGTCAAAGGCGGCAAATTTGTCTGCGGCACTCGCTTCGGCACGGATTACAGGGCCCCGGCCCAGGACTGTCACCTCGACGGTCAACTGGTCGCCGGTCTGCCGGGCGTTGGTCTCCTTGGAGACTTTGGTATCGACCCGCTGGATCTTGTCACCAAGCGATTCGATCTTTGCGATCTTTTCCCCGGCATATTCGCGGAACCGGTCTGAAACTGTCAGATTTCGTCCGCTGATCATAAACTCCATGGTGCCCTCCAAATGACTTCGGTGACACGACGGCGGCGCTTCCTTGGGCCGGGCTGCCTGACAGTCGAGCCCCTCTCCGAGCCGCCATCGAAAGGTACATTCTGTTCTTGGTACCCACCACCGACGTTAGTTCATAGCCACCCGTTATTCATCCTTTCCCGGTTTATTTTTTTCTAAGTCGTGGTGTCTCCCGTGCGGTCGGGGGGCCGGAGCGCCGGGGTCCGCGGCGTCGGGCGGGCGTGTCGCCGCAAGCACGACGGCGCCCCTTACCCGGGCGCCGGCTCGGTGCAGGGCACGGGCCGCTTCTCCAAGGGTGGCGCCGGTTGTCAGGACGTCGTCGACGATGATGCAGGGCCGTCCCAGGACCTTTGCGCCGGCTCCGGATTTGATCTGCATGGAGCCCCGGACGCGTTGCGAGCGGGCTCCCCTACCCAGGCCTTTTTGGCCACCCGGTCCTTTTTGGCCAGCCAAACCCTGGTGGTTGCCAGGGCTTTTGTGGCTGCCGGGCCACCAGGAGTTGGCAGCCGGCTTTTTGCCCAGGACATCTGCGACGTCGAGGCCTGGAAGCTGCCGTGCCGCCTCTTTCAGGAGCACGTGGACCGGGCTGAACCCCCGGGTGACATATGCCGCTGTGCCGGTGGGCACCGGAACCAGCAGGAACCCATTGCCGCCTTGGGCTGCTGCCCTGACTGCCACGGCGAGTGCCCGGCCAAGGCTCCTGCCAAGCTGGTGTTGGCCGTACCGTTTGAACGACAGCAGGCCCTGTGCCAGCTCGTCCCGGTACACACCAGCTGCCACCACGGGGAGCATGACGGTCCCGTCGACATCCATCAGCGCCGGCGCTCCGCTTTCCGCCCGGAAAGGTTGCCTGGTCAGTTGGCGGATGCGGCTGCCGCATGGCGCGCAAAGCGTCCGGTCCTCGGCCCCGCAGCAGACGCAGTCCACCGGCACTGCCAGGGCAACGAGGTCTGCCGCTGCGCCGGACAACCAGTCAGCAAGACGCAGGAGGGCAACCGGGTGTTCGCCCCTGTGCAGAGCCTGCCAGGGCGGCGGCGGTTGAAGGTCCGGGTCCATTCTCCAGGTCCGTCGACGGCCAGGACCAGTTGCGCCTCTTTCGCCGGAGCTGCCGTTCATTCCCCCAGCATGCATCAGACCCCGGCACAAGCGGGGGCACCGCTTGGGCTATGTGGATAAGGCGGACGGCCGCGTCAGCCCGGAAACGCAGGGTCGATGGGGCCCTTGATTTGGGGCGACCAGCCGTTGCCCAGGCGCTGGAAGATGCCCTCTGCGGACTGGACGTAGATGTCGTCGGCACCATTGCCTGCACTGATGGCCACCAGGCCGGGCCATGGGGCCAGCTGCTGCGGTTGACCGGAGGTGAGGGACAACAGCTCCGGTGTGACGTTTGCACCGGCTGCCGCCTTCATGACGGCAACGGTGGTCCCGTTCACCCACACCCCCTGGTCGGGATCGCCGGCACTGACCAGAGTGATGGGCGTGGTCAGTTCGCGCGGCGTGCCGTCACCGGCCCGGATCACGCCGGTCACCTGCACCTTGGACTTCCCGTTCTGCTCGGAAATGACCAGCGCGCGCACGCCGTCCCGTGAAATGCGGAGTTCCTTCACGGTCCGGCCGGCAAGCCATGACGGTGCGAGTGTCACGGATGGCACAGGCGCGCCCTCGGCCACCCCGGTGGGGTGGAACGCGACGACTTCGGTGGCACCCGCGGCACCCGGCCCGGCCGTCCACACCCAGTCGTTGACACTGAACGACGGCCGGCTGAGGGTGCTCCGGGTGGTCAGGGCGCGCGCAGGCTGGCCGGGAGTGATGCTGTACAGGGTGGTGCGGCCGTCATTGAGGAAGGCCGCAGCCTGCGACACCGATGATTCGGCAGGGTAGCGCGGGTTGAGCGCCGAAACCGGCTGCATGTCGGGCAGCGGCGAAACACGGTTGTTTTCGTAGCGCACCAGCTCGTTGCCACTGATGGCGATCTGGCGGGAAGGCACGGTTTTGTCCAGGACCGGAGGAAGGACAGATCCGTTATCCTCCACCCGGACCAGGTCCTGGTTGGCACGCAGCTCCACGTTGACCACATCAGGCTGGCTGCGGAAGGTCAAGGTCAGTTGCATCTGCATGCGCAGCCGGTCCTCCGCCGAGGTTTCCGTCAGCTCCTTCGCCGTCAGATCCACCTGCGCGGCCCCGGACACCACCGGGACGGATTCACGGGCCAGCTTGATCCCCGAGGGAAACGCGCTGGCGACGGCGCCACGGAGATAGGGAGCGGGGCCCGCCAGCAGTGCGCTGGTCATGGCCTTGACGGTCTTGTTCTTCAGGAACCAGCGGACGTCCGGGATGGCGTAGGTGAACGTGGGGTCGTAAAAGTAGATGGGGTACGCGCCGTAGATCACCTTGAACGTTTCCTCCGCGATGGCGGTCCCGTCCGGAATTGCGGATATCCGCCACTCGCCGTCCACCTGGGTCACCGTCACGGGAATGCGTTCCACTGTGCCCGGTGGGGACTGGGTGGCGATGCCGTCGGCGTCCACCGTGTAGGAGACATCCAGCTCGTAGTTGAAGACGTTTTCGGTGCCCGTGGGGACAACGCGTGCTTCCCGGTAGACCAGCGCGCGTTTGTCCGGTTTCCAGGACACGGCCGATGCCTGCGTCAGGTACTGGCGGGCCACCGCGTAGTCGTCCTCGTAGCCGCTGCCGGCCCGGTAGAAGTAGTCGATGATGGTCTCAGGTGACGCACCGGGCTGGGGCGCGGCCGGAAGGAAGACGGGTGCGTTGACGTTGCCTGCGCTGCTTTCGCTGCTCTTCCCCACCGGGCCGGATGTGGGGATCCTCGCGCAGCCCGACAGGAGGACGATCAGCAGGGCGAGCAGTGCCGCCGGGTACCTGGAGTGGCGCATGGTGGCCCTCATGGTGTCTCCTCGGGGGCCCGGGGTGCAGCAGGCCTGGCTCCACCGGTCTGCAACAGCACCATGTTCTTGTAGTCCTGTTCGGCAGGTATGCTCCCCGGTGCTCCGGGCATCGTGGCGTCCTTCGGTTCCAGCTGTACGGGCGACTCCGTGATTTCGCCATCCTGGCGCAGTGGAAGGGTCAGCCGGAAGTTGGCGCCGTCGCCCTTCCTGCCCCAGGCCTGCAGCCATCCATGGTGCAGCTTGGTGTCCTCCATGGCGATGGACAGCCCCAGGCCGCTGCCTCCGGTGGTGCGTGCGCGCGCTGGGTCGGCACGCCAGAATCTGTCGAAGACCCGGGCAGCCTGGGCCTGGTCCATTCCTATCCCATGGTCCCTGACGGCAACGCCCACTGCCGTCTCGTTGGCCGCAACCGTGACGGTCACCGGTTTGCCCTCGCCGTGCTCCACCGCGTTCAGGATCAGGTTGCGCAGGATCCTGTCGATCCTCCGCGCGTCCATTTCAACGATCACGGCATCCGCGGGGGCCGTGTAAAGGATTTCCGACCCATACTCCGCCGCTACCGGCGCCGCCCCCTCAATGACGTGGGCGATCACCTGGAGGAGATCCTCCGGTTCAGCATCCAGGACCGCCACGCCTGCATCGAAGCGGCTGATTTCGAGGAGGTCCGAGAGGAGGGACTGGAACCGCTCCACCTGGTTGTAGAGCAGCTCTGCCGAGCGCTTGTTGATGGGGTCGAAATCGTCACGCGCGTCGTACAGGACTTCTGCGGCCATGCGGACGGTGGTCAGCGGCGTCCGCAGCTCGTGCGAGACGTCGGAGACAAAGCGCTGCTGCATCTGCGAGAGCGTTGCCAACTGGGTGATCTGCTCCTGCAGGCTGGCCGCCATGTGGTTGAAGGAGGCACCAAGGCGGGCCACTTCGTCCTCGCCTTTCACCACCATCCGCTCCTGCAGCTGCCCGGCTGCGAGCTTCTCGGAAACCATGGCGGCGTGGCTCACCGGGCTGACCACGTTGCGCGTGACGTACCAGGCGACGGCGCCGATCAGCAGGACCAGTACCGCACCGCCGGCCCAGAGGACGCTTTGGATCTCATTCAGTGTCTGCTGTGCCGTGTTGAGGTCGTAGATCAGGTAGAGCTCATAGACGGTGCCGTTGAAGGTCACTTTGTTCCCGACGGCGATTCCCGGCCGGTCCTCGGTCCCCACGGGGATAACGGTGGATGCCCAGTACTGGTCCTTTCCGGACTCCTGGACTGCCTTCCGCAGGTCAGGGGGAATGACGCTGACCGTCAGCTGGTCCGACGCGCGGGACTCCACCCAGCGGTTGCGGGGTTTGGTCTGGTTGGGCATCGCCTCGAAGACGTAGCGCCGTTGGATGACCGAGCCCCGCCCTTCGACGGCGCTGAGCGTGTCTGATACCAGGGTGATGACGCTGGACTGGTCGGTGACCTGGGCGCCGTCGAACGTCTCCTGCACCTGCTTGACGTTGTAGCGCGTCTCCGACTCTGCCTGCGTCAGCCGCTCCTGGAACAGGTTGTTGGCGATCTGGTTGGACAGGTAGGCGCCGACGACCGCGAAGGAGGTCACGGCCAGCATCAGGGTGGTGAGAACGGTGCGGAACTGCAGGGACCGGCGCCAGCGCTGCTGCAGTGCCCGGCCCAGGTACCGCAGCCCCGGAAGGAAGCGGCGGACACCGGTCCGCACCAGCCGTGCCACGCGGAGCGCCACGATTAAGGCGCGCCGCTGCCAGATCCGTGCGCGGAAGGCGATATGCCGCAGACCGGGAGTTCCGGTATTGCCGGGTCCGGGCGCGTCGGTCTCTTCACTGCGCTGGACAGTACTGCCCTGCCCGCCGTCGTCCTGGCTCAAGCCTTGATCCGCGGAATGCGGCGTTGCGCGCCGGTCCGGTTCCCCGTCCTGCGCGGCGGGGTCAGACCCCTGCTTTGTAGCCGACACCACGCACCGTCAATACAACTTCCGGAGCTTCCGGGTCCTGCTCGATCTTGGACCGCAGGCGCTGGACATGGACGTTGACCAGGCGGGTATCGGCGGCGTGGCGGTAGCCCCACACCTGCTCCAGCAGCAGTTCCCGGGTGAAGACCTGCCAGGGCTTGCGGGCCAGGGCCACCAGGAGGTCGAATTCCAGCGGCGTCAGGGAGATCCGCTCGCTGCCCCTGCTGACGGTGTGCCCGGCGACGTCGATGGTGATGTCCGCGATCTTGAGCGTTTCGGGTGCCTTCTGGTCCCCCGGGCGGAGGCGGGCGCGCACGCGTGCCACCAGTTCGGCGGGCTTGAACGGCTTCGGCACGTAGTCGTCAGCACCGGATTCCAGTCCGCGGACGACGTCGGAGGTATCAGATTTGGCGGTCAGCATGACGATGGGAACATCGGACTCGCCCCGAATCTGGCGGCAGACTTCGATGCCATCCATGCCGGGAAGCATAAGGTCGAGCAGGACAAGATCCGGCCGCGATGAACGGAAAATGTCGAGGGCCTGGGCGCCGTCAGCGCAAAAGACCGGCTCGAAGCCGTCGTTACGGAGGACAATTCCAATCATCTCGGCCAGCGCTTCGTCATCGTCTACCACCAGAATGCGTGCCTTCATAGCTATATATTCCCTTATCGGGATGGGTTTGTCCTGTTGAGCGGCCTCCCGGCATGGCGGGACACTAGGCCGCCCGACGCCGGAACTATAGTCTTGGGGTCACGCCCTGCTTTGCCGGCGCGCCCCTTTGGGCGGGCCGGCTGCGGGGCAGGCGGACTGATATGGGGGAGGAAATCAGTGTCACCACAGGAGCCGCAGCGCGGGGATCCAACGCCGGAGTGGCCGGGCAAAGGCCATGACGACGGCGGGACCGCGGCTGCCGAGGGACCCGGCCAGGTGCCGCCTGCCTGGGATCGGCCGTGGGCGCCCCCGGCAGGGCAGGTAACGGACGCCGCACAGCAAGAAGACACCGCACAGCAAGAAGACACCGCGCAGCAAAAGGATACGGCGCAACAAACGGGCAGCCCGCAGCATAAGAATGCGGCGCAGGAGTGGGCCGCAGGACAGCCGGGGCAGCAGGCACCCTGGTGGGAGGAGCGGCGGGCGTGGCAACAGCAGTCGCCGCCGCAACCGCAGCCGTGGCAAGAGCGCGGACCGTACCCGAACGGGAACGTTCCCTACCGCGGAAGCACACCGTCCGGCACTCCCTACGGTGGGCAGCCCTACAACGGTTCTCCCCACAATGGACCGTCCTACACTGGCTCCCCTTACGGGAGTCCGCCGTATCCTTCCCCGTCCGCCGGCGCCGCTCCGTACGGGGCCTCCCCCTACGGCGCCTCCCCTTACGGACAGCCGCGCTATGTCGCCCCGCCCAAGCCGGGCATCATTCCCCTGCGGCCGCTGATGTTCGGGGAAATCCTGGATGGCTCGTTCCAGGCCCTCCGGCGCAACGCCAAGGCGATGCTGGGCGCAGGCCTCCTGGCGCAGTCCCTGTCGGCTATCCTCGCCGCAGTGCTCACGGGAGTGGTCGCGACGTCATCCGGGTCCATTGAAGCCTGGGCGAAGACGGCCAGCAGGACTGACGTCGCGTCGCTGGGGATTGGGCTGATAGCCGGGTTCGCCGTGCTGTCCATCCTGTCCGTGTTCATGTCCGTGGTCCTCCAGGGCGCCATGGTGGTCCCCGTAGCGCGGTCGGTCCTGAACCGGCCTACCGGCTTCCGGCGCATGGTGTCGCTGGTGCGGTCACGGATCGGGGCGCTGATTCGGCTGGCCGCGGTGCTGGTGGCCGCTGCCGTGGCCGCCATGGCGCTATTCTTCACCCTCATCGTGCTCCTGCTCTCCAATGTCCGCGGCGCGGCCTCACTGCTGGTCATCCCCCTGATGATGGGCTTCGTCGTGCTGTTCCTCTGGGTGGCGGTCAAGCTCATGGTGGCGCCTGCCGCCGTCGTCATCGAAGAACTCGGCGCCATTGCGGGACTTAGCCGCTCGTGGGCCCTCACCCGGGCCAACTGGTGGCGCATCCTTGGCATCACCCTGGTAGTGGGAATCCTGGTGGCAGTTATCACCCAGGTGGTGTTGATCCCTGCAAGCCTCCTCCCCACGGTCCTGTCCGGAGTCGTCTCGCCGCACGGCGGCAGCGGACAGGACGCAACGCTGACTGTGGCCATCGGCATCATTACCGCGGTAGTCGGAGCCTTGGTGGGCGCAGTGGGCTACGCCTTCCAAACGTCTGTCATGGCGTTGCTCTACATGGACCTGCGGATGCGCAAGGATGGACTGGATATCGCGCTCCTGCGCGGCCTGGAGACCGGAGCGGATCCCGACGGCATCCCCGGCCGGAACGCCGAGGCCGGGCGCACTCCGTACCCCGGGCATGGAACGGCGCCAGGGGCATGGCCGTATGGCCGCTGAACCGCCAGTGCTCCCCGGCGCCGACGAGGCACGGCGATGGGCGGCAGAAGAGCTGGCCAAACCTGAATACCGGGACGCCGCCCCGTCCTGGCTGGACACCCTGTGGCGGAACTTCCTTGACTGGCTGCAGTCCCTGGACGGCTCCCAGGGGGACGCCGCTCTGGTACCCAGCCCCGTCATTGCCCTCGTCATTGCTGCCATCATCGCGGCCGCCGTCCTCCTTGCCCGCCCCCGGCTGAACGCGCGGGCCCGGCAGGCCAAGGACGTCTTCGAAAGGGAAACCGCCCTGGCCGCTGCGGACTACCGGAACCGCGCGGAAGCCGCCGCCGACGCCGGACTGTGGGGGGACGCCGTCGTCGACCGTTTCCGAGCCGTGGTCCGCAGCGCAGAGAACAGGACCATCCTCGATCCCCAGCCAGGCAGGACCGCCGACGAGGCCGCGCAGGCATTGTCAGTGCCGTTCTCCGGCGAGTCCGGGCGCCTGGCCAGGGCAGCGGCCACTTTTGACGGCATCCGCTACGGAAACAGGGCAGCAGGCACTGCGGACTACCAGGAAATGGTGGCGCTTGACGCGGCACTGGACGCCATGAAGCCCGCGGCCGGCAGCCCGGTGTTGCAGTTATGAGCGGGGCGACCATGGCGGGCACGGAGCCTGGCAAGGACACGGATTCTGCACACAAAACGCGCCAGTCCCCCGGACCTCCGACGCCGCGCGGGAAACTCTCCGCCGGCAAGTTTCTGACCTGGCTGCGGCGCCACAAGGGCGTCGCAGCAGCGGCAACGGTGGTGGCGGCTGCGCTGGCCCTGGTCATCGCCACGCAGCTCGCGCCCAAGGGTGACACCGTCCGTCTCTCAGTCCACAATGCCGGACCCGAGGGCGCCAGGGCACTGGCGGAAATCCTGGGCCGGCACGGAGTTTCGGTCCATACCCCCGGCCGGTTCGACGCCGCCCTGGATGACCTTCGCTCGGGCTCCTCCCCCACCCTCCTGCTCTACGACCGGAACGGCGTCCTGGACGGGCAGCAGCTGGCCGGCCTTGTGGCTGCCGCTGACCGCGTCGTGGTGGTCACCCCCAGGCTGGAAACCCTCGCTGACCTGGAGAGCGGCATCCACCAGGCCGGCGTCGTCCCTGATTCCTCCCCTGTCCTGGACCCCGGTTGTGCCGAGCCGGACCCGGAAGCAGCCGGACAGGTCACCGGCCGGCAGGGATACGTGTACGACGGCGGGACCACCTGCTACCGGGCGGCAGGAACCGCGGGGATGCTTGCCGTCAGCGACGACGGCGGGCTGGCCGTACTGGGCAGCACGGCAGTCCTGGGCAACGACAAACTGGACGAGCTGGGAAACGCCGCGCTGGCGGTCCGGCTGCTTGGCACGTCGCCGGACCTCGTCTGGTACCTGCCCTCGATCGAAGACGCAGCGGCGGGCGGATCCGGGAAAACCCTCGATGACCTTGCACCGGGCTGGGCCCGCTTCCTGGGCCCCTGGCTGCTGGTGGTGGCGTTCGCTGCCATCATGTGGCGCGGCCGCCGCCACGGCCCGTTGGTGTTCGAGCCGTTGCCGGTGGTGGTCAAGGCTGTTGAAACTGCAGAAGGACGTGCCCGGCTTTACCAGGACTCACGTGCCCTTGAACAGGCCCGGGACAACCTTCGGGCCGGCCTGCTGGTGCGGCTCGCCGGAAAACTGAGGCCGGGCCCAGGCGCAACCGCCGAGGACACCATTGCCGCGGCGGCCCGGCTGCTCGGCAGGGATGCAGCCGGCGTCCGCACGTTGGTCAACGAACGCCCCACAACCGAAGCCCGGCTGGTGGCCTGGTCGCAGGCGCTGGACAAACTTGAGAAAGAGGTCATGACCCGATGAGTGAACAGAGCAGTGGGCCGGGGGTCCTTAACCCCCTGGACGCCAACAACAGGATGGACGACGACGGCGCGCGGCAGGCGCTGCTGGCCGTCCGCCGCGAGGTGGCAAAGGCGGTGGTGGGGCAGGACGCCACGGTCACGGGCCTGCTGATTGCCCTGCTTTCGCAGGGACATGTGCTGCTGGAAGGAGTACCCGGTGTTGCCAAGACCCTGCTGGTCAGGGCGCTTTCCTCCGCCCTGAGCATGGACACCAAGCGGGTGCAGTTCACTCCCGACCTCATGCCGGGCGACGTCACCGGCTCGTTGGTCTACGACTCCCATACGTCAGAGTTCAGCTTTCGGGAGGGGCCCGTCTTTACCAACCTCCTGCTGGCCGACGAGATCAACCGGACCCCGCCCAAGACCCAGGCCTCCCTTCTCGAGGCCATGGAAGAGCGGCAGGTGTCCGTGGACGGAGTGTCCAGGCGGCTGCCGGCGCCGTTCCTGGTGGCAGCCACCCAGAACCCGGTGGAGTACGAGGGGACCTATTCCCTGCCGGAGGCGCAACTGGACCGGTTCCTGCTCAAGCTCACCATGCCCCTGCCCGGGCGCGGTGAGGAAATCGAGGTGATCCGCCGGCATGCTGCCGGCTTCGATCCCCGCGACCTGGCAGCAGCAGGCGTCCGGCCGGTGGCAGGCGCGGAGGACCTGGAACGGGCCCGCGAAGCAGTGGCCCGGGTGGCCGTGGAACCGGAAATCATCGGCTACATCGTTGACCTGGTGCGCGCCACCAGGGCCGCCCCCTCGTTCCAGCTTGGCGTCTCACCGCGCGGCGCCACTGCCCTGCTCAATACCTCCAGGTCCTGGGCCTGGCTCTCCGGGCGTCCTTTCGTCACCCCGGACGACGTCAAGGCGCTGGCCCTGCCCTGCCTGCGGCATCGGGTGGCCCTGCAGCCCGAAGCCCAGATGGACGGGGTCCGGGTGGACGACGTCCTGGGCAGCATCCTGGCCTCCGTCCCCGTTCCGCGCTGATGGCCATCTCGGGGCGCTTCGTGGCGGTGGTGCTGCTGGGCGTGGTGCCGGTGCTGCTGTTCCCGGGATGGCTGACCGTACTCGCCGTGGCTGCCGTCCTCGCGGCCCTGCTGGGCGCTGACCTGCTGTTTGCTGGATCCCCCAGACTGGTGAGTGCGGTACGTGCGGAGCCGGAGAACGTCACGCTCAATAACGCGGTGGAGGCAGTCCTCACGCTCCGCAACGGAGGTTCCCGCAGGCTCCGGGGCTCGTTCAGGGACGGGTGGCAACCTTCCGCCGGGGCGCAGGACCCTGTCCAGGACATCGACGTCCCCGCCGGCGAAAGCAGGCGGTTCGCGGTCAGGCTCCGGCCTGCCCGGCGGGGGGACCTCAAGGCGCCACACGTGACAATCCGCTCCTATGGTCCGCTCAGCCTGGCAGCCCGGCAGCGGACCATCGGGTGCCCCGGCTCGGTGCGGGTACTGCCGCCCTTCCATTCGCGCCGGCACCTGCCCTCAAAGCTGCGGAAGCTGCGCGAACTCGATGGGAAGGCCGCCGTCCAGATCCGCGGTGCCGGCACAGAGTTCGATTCCCTGCGCGACTACGTCCGCGGTGATGACGTGCGGTCCATCGACTGGCGCGCCACAGCCCGGCGCTCCTCGGTCGTGGTCCGCACCTGGCGGCCGGAACGGGACCGCCGGGTGGTCATGGTCCTCGATACCTCCCGAACCTCCGCGGCGAGGATCGCTGACGAAACCCGGCTGGACACCGGGATCGAGGCTGCACTCCTCCTGGGCGTCCTTGCCGAACGGGGCGGCGACAGGGTGGACTTCCTGGCCTTTGACCGCAGGACCCGGGCGCGGGCAGGTTCTGCAGGCCAGGGCGACATCCTGGGCCGGCTGGTCCAGGCCATGGCTCCCCTCGAAGCGGAGCTGATCGAGATGGACTGGCCAGCCGTGCCGGCACAGGTCCGCGCCGTCTCCGCGCACCGGTCACTCGTGGTGCTGCTGACAACACTGGACAGCGGAGCACCCGAAGAAGGCCTCCTCCCGGTGGCGGAGCGGCTGGCCAGCCAGCACGTCGTGGTGGTGGCGGCCGTCCGCGACCCCCAGCTGGGCACCATGCTCCGGGAACGCAACGACGCCACCGGCGTGTTCCGTGCGGCCGCCGCCGAGCGCGCCCTCCTGCAGCGCGCGGCGGTCACCGCCGAACTGCGCCGCTACGGCGTCGAGGTGGTGGACGCCGAGCCCCATGACCTGCCGCCCCGGCTCGCGGACATGTACATCCGGCTCAAGGCTGCCGGTAGATTGTGAAGCTGGAGGCCGACAGCGCCGCCGCAGGCAACAGGAGGTCCACGTCATGAGCGTCCCCATCTACCGGCAGGCCCTGGGCGCCGGGTACTCCCGGCTGCAGCCCGAACTCCAGGAGTACTTCTCGCTGGCGCCGGGTTCCGGACAGTACGGGGTGGGGGAAGGAACGTTCGACGTCGTGGGGTGTCGCCAGCGGTGGCTGCGCCCTTTGCTGCGGCTGGCTGGGGGCGAAGAGGCCTTTTTCCCTGAATACGGTGAGAACATCCCGTTCCGGATCGAGAACCACGCCCACCAGGATCCATTCGGCCGTTCCAGCCTCACGGCCCGCCGTGAAATCCGTTTCCCGGACCGCACCCGGCTTTTCCAGGACACCACCAGCGTCACCAGCCGGGAGGGCAGCCCCCAACTGGTGGACTACGTGGGACGCTACCGGCGCCTGGTGACGGACCTGAACCTGGGCGTCACTGCCGAAGGCAGGCTGCGCGGCGTTTCGGAGGCGTCGCGGCTCTTCGTGGGCCCTCTCCGCGTACCGCTTCCGGCAGCGCTGGACGCCAAGGCCTATGCCGAGCAGTGGTGGGATCCGGCCGAAGGCAGCAATGGGCGGCACCGCATCCAGGTGAAAGTCATCCAGCCACAGATTGGACTGGTCCTGGTGTACGCGGGGACATTTGATTACCGTCTGCGCCCCTACAGCGGCGGCGGTTCCGCGCAAAGCTACCTGCCCCGCTACGCCCAGCCGGACCGCTGGGAGAACAGGGTCTAGCTAGCCCAGCGCCTGCTGGTTCAGGCCGTCGGCCACCTGGGTGAGCCGGTGCAGGACGGCTGTGGCTTGGGCAGGTGTGTGGCCCGCCAGCCCTGCGGCGGGCGTCACCCGGATTGCGCGCAGCAATGAAGGCGGCAGGCCCAGCTGGCGCCAGGGACGCCACACCGAGTCCACGCAGTGGGCAACTTTGGGCAGCGGACCGCCGGCGGGAACATCCAGGGCGCCGGCCCAGAATTGTTTTCCAGCCTCCACCGCTCCGGCCACCTGCTCCCACTGGCGGTTGGTGAGCGCTTTCAGCGGCAATGCGACACCGTCAGCCCCTGCGCTGAGGGCCAGCTCGATTGGGGCTTCGATTTCGGGGAACGACACCACAACCTCATTTGCACCGGCTGCACGCAGTGCGTCCAGGACCAGGCGCCATGACTCGCGGGCCTCCGTTGCTGCCACCGAGCGAAGGGTGCGGTAGCCGCTGCCCGTGGGGATGGTTCCGGCCAGCACGGCGGCAATGGCGGGCTCGTCCACCTGCACCACCAACCGGGTGCCAGGAACGGCCGCAGCCGCCCGGGTGAGGTAACTGCCCACTCCCGCTGCCAGGGAAGCGGCCAGGTCCCGGCGGGCTCCGTGGTCCAGCAGGGCGCGTTCACCGTTGTGCAGGTAGAGGCCGGCGGCAAGGCTCAGCGGTCCCACAAGCTGCACCTTCAATTCCGCGGCAGAAATGTCCTCTGCCCCGGCCACATCGGCCAGGACGTGCAGGTCGGTGGACAGCGCCGACGCTGCGCGGCGCATGTCCTTGCCGGGGCGGTCCACGAGCCGCCAGCCGTGTGGCTGGACATCCACCGCGAGTTCCACCAGGAGGGAGGCGGTGCGGCCCAAGGCGTCTGACCCGACGCCGCGGTCGGGCAGTTCAGCCAGGAAGGGAAGGTGCGGGTTGCCAAGCTCGCCGCGGATGATCCGGGTGGCTTCGAGCGGATCGTCGCCCGGCCATGGTCCCAGGCCGGTGGCGGTGACTTCCGTGGCCGTTCGGTCCTGGTGAAGCCCCGAGGCCGGGAGCGTGCTGCCCCCCGGTTGCTGCTGTTCCCGGCTCACGCCAGTGCGGAGGTCTGCGGCTGCTGGCCGGACGAGGCCTGGTGGTCCTCGGCGATGGCCTCGTGGTGCCGGATCACCTCGCCGATGATGAAGTTAAGGAATTTCTCCGCGAACGCCGGGTCAAGGTGGGCGTCTTCGGCAAGGCGGCGCAGCCGGGCGATCTGCGCGGCTTCACGTCCGGGGTCGCCGGCGGGGAGTCGGTGGGTTGCCTTCAGGAAGCCCACCTTTTGCGTCGCCTTGAAGCGCTCGGCGAGAAGGTACACCAGGGTGGCATCAATGTTGTCGATGCTGGAGCGGATGGACAGCAGTTCAGCCATCACCGATTCGTCCACGTGGCCTGCGAGCGAGCTTGCGGAGGGATCAAAATCGTCGGAGCCAGGGGCGCTGGGGTTGTGCTGCGTCATGGCTCCAGTCTATGGGAGTCGAGGGAGTCACCGCGGGTGTGAAGCGCCGGTGCCGGCCGCCTGCCGGCACCGGCGCTCCATGCTGTGGGAATCCGGGCGGGGTCAGATGCCCAGGAGTGCCCGGTGCTCCTCGCGCCGTTTGGCCTGTTCGGCCGGGTCCGGCACCGGCAGGGAGGCGATCAGCCGCCGCGTGTAGTCATGCTGCGGGTTGCCCATGACCTGGCTGCCGATCCCCTGTTCCACCAGTTTGCCCTTGTACAGCACGCCCACCCAGGATGACAGGATGTCCACCACCGCCAGGTCGTGGCTGATGAAAAGGCAGCCAAAACCAAACTCCTCCTGGATGTCCCGGAACAGCTCCAGGACCTTCGCCTGCACCGATACGTCCAGGGCCGACGTCGGCTCATCCGCGATCAGCAGCCGGGGGTTCAGGCTCAGGGCCCGCGCCAACGACGCCCGCTGGCGCTGGCCACCGGACAGTTCGTGCGGGTACCGTCCCGCGTACGACGCCGGCAGCTGGACTGATTCCAGCAGCTCACCGACGCGTTTGCGCGCCTGGGCGTCGCTGGGCCTGGTGTGGATGAGCATGGGCTCGGCGATGCAGTCGCCGATGGTCAGCTGCGGGTTGAAGGAGGCTGCCGGGTCCTGGAACACGAAGCCAATATCCTTGCGGAGCGGTTTGAAAGTGCGCTCCCGAAGGTTCAGCATCTCGTAGCCCAGCACCTTGAGGCTGCCGCCGGTAGTCCGGTTGAGCCCGGCGATGGCGCGGCCAATGGTGGTCTTCCCGGAACCCGACTCCCCCACCAGGCCAAAGACCTCACCCCTGGACAAGGTGAAGCTGACCCCGTCCACGGCTTTGAAGGGCGGTGTCCCGAGCCGTCCCGGGTACTCGATTACGAGGTTGTCGGCAGCTACCAGCACTTCCTCATCCTGGTGTCGCCGCTCAGTCAGGCCTTCCGACGCCGAATTGCGGCCCAGGTGCGGCACCGCGGCAAGGAGGTTCCGGGTGTAGTCCTGTTTGGGTTCGGCGAACAACGTCTTCGCCGTCGCTTCCTCGACGATGTCGCCCTGGTACATCACCACCACCCTGTCTGCCAGGTCTGCCACCACGCCCATGTTGTGCGTGATCAGCACGATGGACGTGCCGTACTTGTCCCGCAGGTCCCGGAGGAGCTCAAGGATTTCCGCCTGCACGGTGACATCCAGGGCGGTGGTGGGTTCGTCGGCCACAATGAGCCCTGGATTCAGGGCCAGGGCTGCGGCGATCACCACGCGCTGTTTTTGGCCGCCGGAAAACTGGTGCGGGTAGTAATTGACCCGGTGCGCGGGGTCCGGAATGCCTACTTTGCCCAGGGCCTCGATGGCACGGGCCTTGGCTTCCTTCGCGGATACCCGCCCCCCGCCGTTGGCATTGGCGTGGGCGCGGATGCCCTCGGTGATCTGCCATCCGACGGTGAACACGGGGTTCAGGGCGGTGGATGGTTCCTGGAACACCATGGCTACGTCCCGGCCGCGGATCTGGCGCAGCCGGCCGGGGCTGAGGCTGATGACGTTGGCGCCGTTGATCAGCACCGCGCCGGAACTCACCGCCGTTTCCGGGAGCAGGCCCAGGATGGTCTTGGCGGTGACCGTCTTGCCGGAACCGGACTCCCCCACGATGGCCAGGACCTCGCCTGCTTTGACGTCCAGGCTGACATCCTTGACGGCGTATACGTCGCCCCCGTCCGTGGCGAAGGTGACCTTCAGGTGGTCGATGTCGAGGACTGTTTTCCGGTCCTGGTCCTGCCGGCTGGGCACGGGATCACTATTGGTGGTCATTGTGCTCTCACTTCCAGTTCAATTGCCGCTTGCGCAGCGGAGGGGCCACCGTCATCTTTTCGACCTGAACGCTTGCGGCCGCGGAGCCGCGGATCGTTGAGGTCGTTGATACTTTCGCCCACCAGGGTCAGGCCCAGGACTGTCCAGACAATGGCGAGCCCGGGGAACAGCCCCGTCCACCAGATGCCTGATGTGGTGTCGGCAAGGGCCTTGTTCAGGTCGAATCCCCACTCAGCTGCCGAGCTGGGTTCGATGCCGAAGCCCAGGAAGCCCAAACCGGCCAGGGTCAAGATCGCTTCCGACGCGTTGAGGGTGAAGATCAGCGGCAGCGTACGGGTGGCATTCCGGTAGATGTGCCGGGTCATGATGCGGATGTTCGATGCGCCCACCACCTTGGCCGATTCGACGAAGGGTTCTGCCTTGAGACGGATGGTCTCGGCCCGGATCACGCGGAAATACTGCGGGATGAACACCACGGTGATGGAGATGGCGGCGGCCAGGATCCCGCCGAACAGGCTGGATTGTCCACCGCTGATGACGATTGCCATGACGATGGCAACCAGCAGTGACGGGAAGGCATAGATGGCGTCAGCGACGACCACCAGGACGCGGTCCAGCCACCCCCCGATGTACCCGCTCACCAGGCCGAGGATGACGCCGGCGAAGATGGAGAGGACTACTGCCACGATGATGACCAGGAGTGCTGTCTGCGTACCCCAGATCACGCGCGACAGGACGTCATAACCGCCCACGGTGGTGCCCAGGAGGTGCTTGCCGCCGGGAGCCTGCTGGGTGGGGAAGGCGCCGTCGGCATCGGACAGCTGCGCGAATCCGTAGGGCGCCAGCAGCGGTGCGGCCAGCGCGGTGAGCAGGAAGATGCCGGTAAGAACGAGCCCCACCACCAGCATGAAGCGCTGCAGGCCGACGCTTTTGTTGAAGTGCGAAACAACCGGCAGCCGCCGGAACATGGAGGCCCGCGGGTTGGTGACGGGCTCGAGAGTGGCATTGGCGGACATTTCAGTACCTCACGCGGGGGTCGATCAGCGCGGCGATGATGTCCACGATGAAGTTGGTGACGGCGACGATGACGGCCAGCAGCACCACGATGCCTTGGACGGCTACGAAGTCGCGGGCCGTGAGGTAGTTGGCCAGCTGGAAACCGAGGCCTTTCCACTCAAACGTGGTCTCCGTCAGCACGGCGCCGCCAAGCAGAACGGCGATCTGCAGGCCCATGACCGTGATGATCGGAATCAGCGCCGGCTTGTAGGCGTGCTTGGTGACCAGCCGGAACTCGCTGACGCCCCGTGAGCGGCCGGCTTCCACGTAGTCCTTGCCGAGCGTGCCGATGACGTTGGTCCGGACCAGGCGCAGGAAGACGCCGGCCGTCAGGAAACCAAGTGCTATGGCGGGAAGGACCGCGTGGGACATGACGTCGCTGAAGGCGGCCATGTTGCCGCTGCGCAGGGCGTCCAGCCAGTAGATCCCGGTGGGGGCCTCGAGCGCGGTGAGGGACAGCTCGGTCCTGGTGCCCGCGCGGCCTGCCACCGGAAGCCAGCCCAGCCACACGGAGAACACCAGCTTGAGCAGCATTCCTGCGAAGAAGACGGGGGTGGCGTAGAACAGGATGGCCAGGATCCGGAGAACCGCATCCGGCAGGTGGTCGCGGCGGTGGGCCGCGACCATGCCCAGCGGTATGCCAACCAGCAGCGCCACGATGAGGGCGTTGATGGCCAGCTCCAGCGTGGCGGACCCGTAGGTGGTGAGCATCTCGGTGACCTTGCGGTTGTCCGAGAGGGTGGTGCCAAAGTTTCCTGTGACCAGCTGGCCCAGGTATTCGAAGTACTGCACGAGCAGTGGCCGGTCGTAACCGGCGGCATGGATCCTTTCCTGGAGCTGTTCAGGAGGGAGCCGGCCGCCCATGGCGGCGGTGATGGGGTCACCAGTGATCCGCATCAGGAAGAACACCATGGTGACGAGGATGAGGATAGTGGGGAAGATCAGCAGGAAACGGACCAGGATGTACTGGCCCAGCCCTCCGCCTCCCTGCTTTTTCTTGGGCGGAAGGAGTGCGTCCGCGTCACTGGGTGGCGCGTCAATCAAAGTTGTCATCGGTACCTGGATTCGTGGTGACCGGGAGCCAGCATTCCCCTCGGTGCTGGCTGGTGACGGGCGAAAGGCGGGACGCCGTTGCGGCGTCCCGCCTCTGGGCCGTCAGAGCCCGATGGGGGTGGAGTGCTTACTTGGACAGGACGCCAAGGCGGGTCTTGAAGGAGGGGTCAAGGGTCTTCTCGACACCCTTGACGTCTTTCCCTGCCACGAGCAGCTGCGAGCCCTGGAGGAGCGGCAGCGTGGAGAGGTCCTTGGCAACAGCCGTCTGGACGTCGCCGATCAGCTTCTGGCGCTCGGTCTTGTCCGGGGTGGTCAGCTGCTTCTGCACGAGGTCCGTGACAGCCGGGTTCTCGTAGTGGTTCTTCAGGAAGTTGCCGGGGATGAAGAACGGCGTGAGGTAATTGTCCGCGTCCGAGTAATCCGGGAACCAGCCCAGCTGGTAGACCGGGTAGGCGTCAGCGGTCCGCGCCTTGGAGTAGGTCACCCACTCGGTGGACTGCAGGTCCACGGTAAACAGGCCCGACTTCTCCAGCTGCTCCTTGACCATGGCATATTCATCGCCGGAGGACTTGCCGTAGTGGTCCGGATTGTATTGCAGCTTTACGTTGACCGGCCCGGTGACTCCGGCATCCGCCAGGACCTTCTTGGCCTTGTCCAGGCTCGGCTTGCCGTTGCCGTCGCCGTACAGCTCCTTCATGGGCTGGGTTGCTCCGGGCAGGCCGTCCGGCACCACGGAGTACGCCGGGACGTAGGTGCCCTTGTAGACCTGGTCGGAGATGGCCTGGCGGTCCACGATGTCGGCCATGGCCTGCCGCACCGCCAGGGCCTTGGCCGGATTGGCCTCCGGAGTCTTGGCACCGAACGGCATGGTGTCGAAGTTGAAGACGATGTACCGGAGTTCACCGCCCGGTCCCTTGTAGACCTTGACCTTCGAGTCCTTATCCAGGTCCGCGGCGTCGGTGGCGGTCAGGCTGCGGCCGGCAACGTCGATGTTGCCGCCCTGGACGTCAAGCTTGAGGTTGTTGGAGTCGGCGTAGTACTTGATGACGGCACTGTCGTTGGCCGGCTTGCCCAGCAGCCCGTTGTAGTCCGCGTTGGCCTTGAGGCTGACAAGTTCGTTCTTCTTGTACGAGTCGATGGTGTACGGGCCCGCGAAGGGCTTGCCGGCGACGATGTCCTCATCGCTCATCACCTTGTCGGCCGGGAAGACTTCCTCGTCGATGATGGGGCCCGTGTTGGTACCCAGGACGCTGGGGAACACCTGGTCGTTGGCCTGCTTGAGCGTGAAAACCACGGTGGTGTCGTCCTTGGCCTCAACTGACTTGAGGTTGGACAGCAGGGATGCAGGGCCATTGGGGTCGTCGATCTTGACGACGCGGTCGTAGGAGAACTTCACGTCGGAGGCTGTCAAGGCATGGCCATTGGCGAACTTGAGGTTGGGCTTCATCTTCACGGTGAACTCGGTGGGCGCCGTGAAGGAGGCGGACTCCGCTATGTCCGGGCTGACCTCGGCGGAACCGGGCTTGGAGTTCATCAGGAAGGGATAGACCTGGTTCATGACCAGGAACGATCCTGCGTCGTAGGAGCCGGCGGGGTCGAGGGTGACGACTTTGTCCGTCGTTCCGAAAGTGATGGCACCGCCACCGGCGCTGCCGCCGCTGGCCGTTCCGCCGCCGCCGCCCGAGGGTCCGGTGCAGGCCGTCAGGGCCAGGGCGGAGATGCCTGCAAGCGCGATGGCGCGGTGCAGGGCCTGTGTGCTCTTGATCATCTGTGAACTTTCTGTCCGATGAGTACGCGCACGCCCGCGGTCGCAGGCTCATAGCCCCAGACGCCGGCGTGCAGTGCTGATCCCTAGATTGAATCAGAGAGTCAGCCCTCGGGACGGCCGTTTCTGTGAGTTCGAACACAAACTTTTCCTAAAAGTTACCCGGCAGGCCGGGCAGCACCGTCACGGAGGATACCGGGCACAACAAAACACCGCCCCGGCGACAACCGGGACGGTGCTTTAAGCGGGGATTCAGAGTGCGGCGCGCTGCAGTGAGCGGGCGGCGTCAATGGTCGCCTGGCCCAGCACCCGGCTGCCCTGGTACAGCACTATCGTCTGGCCCGGGGCCACGCCGCGCAGCGGCGTCACCAGCCGGACCACCAGCCGGCTGCCGGCCGTGCCGTCTGCGGGCTCCACAAGGGCAGAGGCGGGAACCGGATCCCCATGCGCCCGGACCTGTGCATGGCAGTCGAATTCGGCTCCGGTTTCCACTTCGGCGATGGGCAGGCCCGCCCAGGAGACCTTGATGCCGCGGATCTCGTCGATGGCCAGCAGCGCCTCCGGACCCACTACAACCTTGTTTTCCTTGGGCCGGATTTCCAGCACGAAGCGGGGCTTTCCGTCGGCAGCAGGCGTGCCAAGCTTGAGCCCGCGCCGCTGGCCCACGGTGAAGGCGTTGGCTCCAGGGTGCTCACCTACCTTGGCCCCGGTCTCGTCCACGATGTCGCCGTTGGCCATGTCGATCTTTTCAGCGAGCCAGCCCGCGGTGTCCCCGTCGGGAATGAAGCAGATGTCGTGGCTGTCCGGCTTGTTGGCGACGGAGAGGCCGCGCCGCTCCGCTTCGGCCCGCACCTCGGCCTTGGAGGGGGTGTCCGCCAGTGGGAACATCGAATGCTTGAGCTGTTCGTGGGTGAGGACGCCCAGGACGTAGCTCTGGTCCTTGGCCCAGTCGGCCGCGCGGTGCAGTTCCCGGTTGCCGTCGGCGTCCTCGATGACCTTGGCGTAGTGGCCAGTGCAGACGGCGTCGAAGCCAAGGGCAATGGCCTTTTCCAGCAGGGCGGCGAACTTGATGCGTTCGTTGCAGCGCATGCAGGGGTTGGGCGTCCGGCCGGCGGCGTATTCGTCGATGAAGTCCTGGACGACGTCTTCCTTGAAGCGCTCGGAGAAATCCCACACGTAGTAGGGAATGCCCAGCACATCGCAGGCCCGCCAGGCGTCCCGCGAGTCCTCGATGGTGCAGCAGCCGCGGCTGCCCGTGCGCAGTGTGCCCGGCATGCGCGAAAGGGCCAGGTGGACGCCGACGACGTCGTGTCCGGCCTCCACCGCCCGGGCGGCGGCAACGGCGGAGTCAACTCCGCCGCTCATGGCTGCTAGTACTCGCATGCTGGCTTTCTGTTGGGGATGGTTGCTGTCTTTCCGGGGCCGTGCTCGGCGCATCGGCGGCGGAAACGATCTTCGCCTATCCATTCTACGGCGGCAGGCAAATCCGCCGCCCGCAGAGTGTGCCGCCACGGGCCCTCAGGCGCCGCGGACGGCCCGCCGCGCCTCGGTGCCGGCAGTCTGGATGGAGGACTCGTGCCCTGCCATGCCGGCTTGGCGCGCCCGTGAATAAGCTTCGGGCAGCGCCGCAAGGAGGGCGTCGACGTCGGCCTCCGTGGAGGCGTGACCCAGGCTGAACCGCTGGGCGCCGCGCGCTGTCTGTTCGTCCAGGCCCATGGCCAGCAGCACGTGGGAGGGGCGGGGAACGCCTGCCGTGCACGCCGAACCGGTGGACGATTCGATGCCGGCCAGGTCAAGGAGGAACAGCAATGAGTCCCCTTCGCAGCCCGGGAAGGTGAAGTGCGCATTGCCCGGAAGCCGGCGGTCACCGGTTGCGCCGCGCAGGACCGCCTCCGCAACGCGTTCGCGGACACCGTTGATCAGCCGGTCGCGCAGGGCAGCGATCCGCGCCGCTTCAACGGGCAGCGAAGCAGCAACCGCCTCCGCAGCGGCCGCAAAAGCAGCGATGGAGGCAGTGTCCAGCGTGCCGGAGCGGACGTCACGCTCCTGCCCGCCGCCGTGCTGCACCGGCGTCAGCTTGACCGCCCGCCCCAGCAGGAGCGCACCGACACCCACCGGGCCGCCGATTTTGTGCCCGGAAACGGACATGGCATCCAGGCCGGAATCCTTGAAATGCACCGGCACCGAGCCGAACGCCTGGACGGCGTCGGAGTGCACCGGGACCCCGGCGGCATGGGCCAGTTCCACGACCTGCTTGATGGGCTGGATGGTGCCAACCTCGTTGTTGGCCCACATGACAGTCACCAGCGCGACGGTGCCGGGGTCGCGGGAGAGTTCCGATTCGAGGACCTCAAGGTCCGCAACACCTTCGCTGTCCACGGGCAGCCAGGCCACTTCGGCGCCCTCGTGCCGTTCGAGCCACTCCACGGTGTCCAGCACTGCGTGGTGTTCGACGGCGGAGCACAGGATGCGGCGCCGCTTTGGGTCTTCTGCCAACCGGGACCAGTACATGCCCTTCACGGCGAGGTTGTCCGCCTCGGTACCTCCGGAGGTGAAGATGACTTCCGAGGGGTGGGCGCCTGCCGCCGCGGCAATCGTTTCCCGCGCGTCCTCGACGGCACGGCGCGCCCTTCGTCCGGATCCGTGCAGTGATGAGGGGTTGCCGGTCCGCGCCAGTTCACGCGTCAAGGCGGCGAGCGCGGCACCGGAAAGCGGCGTGGTGGCGGCATGGTCGAGGTAGGCGGGCATCCTCAAATTCTATCGCGGCCGGCTGCCGCGCCCACGGCGCGGAGCCGTCAGCTCCCGGCCGTAATCCTCGCGCAGCAGTGGCCGGGCCCGGCAGCAGGGACGACCCGGTCTTCCGGGCCGCCGCAGCCAACCGCCGCCCCTCGCAGGAAGGCGCCGTTCATGTCGCACACCACTGCCGTATGGTCCCGGGAGAGCCGGTGGAAGGGGCAGTTGGCGAGCAGGTAGCCGCCATCCCCGTCGGGCTCCGGCTGATAGCCCGCTTCCGCCAGGAACTCTTCCAGGCCTTCGGAACCTTCTGCCAGTTCCCGGCCTTTCCGGAAAGCGACGGCGCGCAACGATTCCCCCACCGGCGCACCGTCGGCCTGGGTGGCCTCAATCGCCGCAGCCATCAGCTCCCCGGCGAGGTCGTAATTCCGGTCCGGCACGGATGCTCCCACTTCGCTCCCCACTGGCCGGTACATCTTGGCGGGGCGTCCGGACCCCGGCCCCGTCCTGCCCGCAGGCTTGTGGAACTCCACCGCCAGCAGCCCGTCCTGGACCAGCCTGTCCAGATGGAAGGAAACGGTGCTGCGCGCCATACCGGCGGCCTCGGCCACCTCGTCGCGCCCCACGGGCCGGGGCGAAGCAGCGACCAGTTCAAACAGCTGCAGCCTCTTGGCGTCGGTCAGCGACGCAACGGCAGCAATCCTGTCCGCCCAGGGAAGTCGGTACATGATGCCTCCAATTCCAAAGTCAAGATCTATTGATTATAGACCTCGGCCGTCTCTAAAATTGGCATACCTACTTTTAGAAGGAGAACACCATGAAATCAGCATCGGCAATGCGGGCCCAGCATGCACCAGCCACCGTGCCGCCGGCACGGCAGGCGTTCCTGCTGCTGCGGACCGTATTCACGGTCGCACCGATCCTCTTCGGACTGGACAAATTCACCAATATCCTTACGCACTGGACCGTCTACCTTGCCCCCCAGGCCACGGCCATCGTGCCGCTGCAGCCCCAGACCTTCATGTACATCGTGGGAGTCGTGGAAATCATTGCAGGCGTGGCGGTGGCAGTACGGCCAAAATACGGTTCGCTGATCGTGGCCGCGTGGCTGGCCGGAATCATCGTCAACCTGCTCCTGCTGGGAAGCTTCTACGACGTCGCACTGCGTGACTTCGGTCTGCTGGTGGGTGCCCTGGCCCTCAACCGGCTGTCAGTGGGAACGGCCCGAACCACCGCGTGATTCCACGGGCACTACCGGGCGCGTGGACACCGCGGCCAAACATCTCCGCCGGCAGCTGAGCCCTCCAGCCGCCGGCGGTTTTGGTGTTCCAGGACCTGGCAGGACTCAGGCAGACGGCGGCACCAAGGGCAGGTAGCGGACCACGTCCTGGCGGGCCGCGCCCAGTGTTGCCGCATCCGGGCAGGACACTGAGACGTAAGCCGATGAACCGGCAGCACCAAAGACCCTTGCCAGCACCGCGACGGACCGTCCGCCGGGAGCCGCCTGCTCCAGGGCCAGCACTTCCACGTGCCGGCCGGGAGCATCCGGGCTGCCGCCCCACTGCAGGGTTGCCGTCTTCAAGTAGGAGGGCTGGACGGTTGCGTCAAGGTACTGGAACAGGGCAACGGTGGACTCCCGGTCGTCTCCGCGGACCAGCGCTGCCTGGCCGGTGCTGGCCCTTGCGGCAACCATGCAGCCATCGGCCTTGGCATACTGGCTGGCACCGGCCACGTTGTCCTTCACCAGCTTCCAGCCCGGCGCGCCTTTGAGGTCATCCGAGATTCCCACGGGCACCCCTGGAGCCAGATCGCCACCGGCAGCGAAGGGCATATCCCGGCCCGCCACCGCCGCGGCATCGTGGCCGGGAGTGATGGTTGGCGTGGCCACCACCGGAGTACCGGCGGGAGCTGCGGTGACGGAAGGATCCCGCACGTCCACACTGCATCCGCCCAGGAGCACGGCGCCCAGGCAGCCAACCACGAGTGGCACTCCCCGGCGCCATGTCTTGCCGGCCCGTCCCGCCGTCGTCGGCATTTTCTTCTCCACTCCGTTGCATCCCCTTCAGCCGGTGTTCCGCCGCGCAGGCACGAGTCTAGACTCCGGGCTCCCGGGAACCCGCAGGCCCGGGACGTTCGTTGTCACCGCAGGCGCACCATCCATGCTGGCTAGACTGGGCGGGCACTCCACTTTCCGGCCGGAAACGGGGAAGCCGCGCACCAAGAGAAGGAAGATTGCTTGACCGAGAGCAGCAGCTCCCATTACCAGGTCCTTCGGGTGGCCGTCACCGCCACCGAGAAAGAAATCAAGGTGGCCTACCGGCGTGCGGCCAGGAAGGCCCATCCGGACCACGGGGGTGACGCCGCAACCTTCCGCCGCGTTACCGCTGCCTATGAGACCCTGATCGATCCGCAGCGCAGGAAGGCCTACGACCGCTCCTATGGCGCGGGCACGCTCCGGGACGCCTCGTCCGACGACGGCGCCCACTTTGATGCTCCGGCCGCCGGAAGCAGGGCATCCGCCACCGTCCGCAGGCCGGCCAGCGGTAGGAATACAGCCGGGGACCCGCCCGTCTATGTTCCGCCCTATGAGGGAAATGACGCTCCGCTCATCCCCCTGGCACAAGCGCGGCAGCAGGTGCACGGGATACCGAGAAAGCGGGGAATTTTCGGGGCAGAGGCGCGCATCCAGCGTGAGATGCGCACGGTGCAGCTGCTGACCAGGCAGGTGCTGCCGGCCATCCCCGCCGCGCGGCTGGTCAACGGCCTGCAGTCGCCGGCGGACAACAGCCACATCGACCACGCTGTCCTTTCCGGCTACCGGCTCGCCCTGGTCAACTCGATGCTCCTGCCCAAGGGCGCCTACGCCTGGGACGGCCGGACCCTCAACCACGGAGGCCGCGCGGTGGCACCCCCGCAGCTGGCCCGCGTCGTATGGGCCATGCAGGACATCTTTCCCGAGCTCAACGTCACGGGATGGACGGTGGTGCATAGCCCCGACGGCAACCTCCACGAGCCCGTGATCGACCACCACCGCCGCCCCGCAGGTGCGCTGGAGACAGTCCAGATCGTCAACGCGGCAGGAATGGTGCGTGGCCTGAAGGAATTCCTGGTATCCGGCCCGGCTCCCAATACCGTGAACGTCCCGGTCCTGGCCAGGCTGCTGCGCGGCATGCACTGACGGCGGTGGCTAGGATGGGGAGGTGTTCCGCATCCTTTTCCATGAACCAGAAATCCCCGGCAATACCGGCAATGCCATCCGTCTTGCCGCCATCACCGGCGCCGAACTGCACCTCGTGGAACCCCTGGGCTTCGACTTCTCGGACGCAAAACTGCGCCGGGCAGGGCTCGATTACCACGACCTCGCCGTCGTCACCGTGCACGAGACCATCGGGGACGCTTGGCAGCAGCTGCAGCCCGAACGCGTCTACGCGTTCACCTCGGACGGCACCACCAGCTACACGGATATCGACTACCGGCCCGGAGACGTCCTGCTGTTCGGCCGCGAATCGGTGGGCCTGCCGCCGGAGCTGAAAACCGATCCCCACGTGACCGCCACGGTGCGCCTGCCCATGTTGCCGGCCCTCCGGTCCCTGAACCTGGCCAATGCCGCCTCCATTGCAGTGTATGAGGCGTGGCGCCAGCAGGGCTTCGCCGGCGCCAAAATCTAGCACGCCGCCCGCGGCCGGCCTAAGGCCGCCCCGAGATGAAAAAACTTGCCGGCCACCCCATCCACCCTGCCCGCGGCGCCGAATGGCTCTTGAAGACATTCAAGCGGAGCTAGGAGCGGCAGGTGACTCTACTGGAGGCAGCTTCCCGGCCGGACAACCGCATCCGGCACGGCACTGCTGAGGATCCGGCGCCCGGAGACTTATGCTTGAACGTAATGGAAACTCCCAACGCGCCGAACTCCGAAGGCTCCGCCGCGGTGACTGACCCACCTGCAGACCTCAGCCAACGCCTCTCGGCCCTTCTGGCGGCCATCGCCCGTGGGGACCAGGCGGCGTTCGCCGAGTTCTACCAACTAACATCGCGCAGGGTCTTTGGCATGGCGCGCCGCGTCCTGATCGATCCCGAACTCAGTGAAGACACAACGCAGGAAGTCTTCCTCCAGGTCTGGCAGAACGCCGCGAAGTTCGATCCGCAGGCAGGGAGCCCGCTGTCCTGGCTGATGACCATCTCCCATCGCCGTGCGGTGGACAAGGTCCGGTCATCACAGTCCTCCACGGACAGGGAAGCCAAGTACGGGGCCAGCACGCAGGAGATCGACCACGACACCGTTTCCGATGAAGTGGGCAGCAGGCTGGAGGCCGAGGCGGTGGTCCGCTGCCTGGGGACGCTGACCGAAACACAGCAGGAATCCGTGCGCCTGGCCTACTACGGCGGCCTCACCTACCGGGAAGTCGCAGAACGGCTGAATGCCGCAGTGCCCACTATCAAGTCCCGCATCCGCGATGGACTGATCCGATTGAAGACCTGTCTGGGGGTGAGTTGAGATGAACGGAATGGATGAAAGCCGCGACGGCCGCTCGCGGGCCTTCGGGGACACCGTGGCCATGGACCTCGCGTCCGGCCGCGCCGTCGACCTTGCTGAACTCTACGCCCTGGATGCTGTGACGGAGCAGGAACGCGACGCCATCGACCGTTACATCTCGACGGCCCCGGAAACCGAACGCCGGGCTTTCCTTGAGCGTGTCCGGCAGTCCCGGGAGGCACTGGTCCGCACGTTCCGTGCAGAGGAGGAACCGCCGTCGGACCTGTTCCAGCGGATTGTTGCCCAGCTTCCCGCCCAACTCCCGGGCAAGGACGGAATAACGGGTGGAGGCGCGCAGGCCTCGGCCGGAAGCACGGCACCGGCTCCCCTGCAGGGATCGGGTGACGAGCTGGCGCAGGCCCGGAAGCGCCGTGAGGAACGCCGGGGCGCATCCGGTACCCGCCGTTGGCTGGTGGGGGTGGCAGCGGCAGCAGCCATCGCCCTGGGCGGCGTTGGCGTAGGCGCCTATATGGCTGACCAGAACGACCCCGTCAACCAGGTGGCCAGGGCCAATGACCTGCGCGAGGCTTCGGTGAACGTGGCGGGCGGCGGCAAGGCCACCCTCCTGATCTCAGCGTCCGAGGACGCAGCCGTGGTTAAGATGAGCGGTGTGCCCGCGCCTCCGGCCGGCAAGGTCTACCAAATGTGGCTGATCCCCAAGGACGGCTCCGCTCCGGTGTCGCAGGGTCTGATGGACGAGCAGGCGCTCTCCAAGCCTGCCGTGGTCCAGGGCATCCACTCGGCGGCTTCACTGGGCATCACTGTTGAGCCCGCCGGCGGATCCAAGGCACCGACCCTGCCCACAGTGGCCGCGGCCCCACTGGGCGCATAGCCCCCGCACTAATCCAACGCCCCGTTCCTTCGCCGGAAGGAACGGGGCGTTTTGGTTGGGCTCAGAAACCCGCGATGGTGCCTGGTCCGTTGATTGCCACCACGTGGAAGGCCTCCGCGCTGCGCCCCTCGGGGAGGCCGGCCCTGGCGGCGTTGACGTGCATGCCCTGGCGGACGGTGGCTTCCATGGCCTCCACGTCAGGGTGCTGGCTGACGTGGACATGGATGGCGGCCAGCTTCGCTTCCACCTGGGCGGTGACGTCCACGAAGTGGTTCTCCCGTTCCCCGGGACCGGCGTAGAGCCACAGCCACGGCAGCTTGTACGCTTCGAGGCCCGCTTCTGCCAGTTCAGGGTAGGCAAAGGGGTTTTCGAGTGCCGGATACACGGCGCGGGTCACGGCTTCCCCCACGGCCAGGTGGTCGGGGTGGCTCTTCTGGATCCGCTGCCAGTTCCGTTCGGGGTGCATGGCAAGGACGACGTCGGGACGGACTTCGCGGATCAGCCGCACCACGCCTTTCATCACCTCTTGCGACGGCTCGAGGTATCCGTCCCGCTGGTGGAGGTAGTGGATGTCGGTGACGCCCACCAGTTCAGCGGCACGCCGCTGCTCGGCGTCGCGCATGGCGATGATGTCCGCGCGGTGCGCGGGGTCGAAGCCGCCGGCGTCGCCGTCGGTCATGATGCAGTAACTGACCTGCACGCCTGCCGCCGTCCATGCGGCGATGGTGCCGGCAGCGCCGAAGTCGATGTCGTCGGGATGGGCCGCAAAACAGAGCACCCGCCCAACCCGGTGGATGTCCGGGTTGAACGGGCTCTGTGCCTGCTCGTGGGAGGCAGTCAAAGAATCAGCCTTTTCGCTTCTTGATTTCGGCGGCGGCCTGCGGGAGCACGTCGAACACGTCCCCGATGATCCCGAAATCAGCAATCTCAAAGACCGGGGATTCGGCATCCTTGTTGATCGCGACAATCACCTTGGAGGTCTGCATGCCGGCTTTCTGCTGGATGGCGCCGGAGATGCCCGCAGAGATGTAGAGCTGCGGGGAGACGGTCTTGCCGGTCTGTCCCACCTGCGCGTCGTGGCTGATCCAGCCGGCATCCGTGGCGGCACGCGATGCGCCGACCGCGGCGCCGAGGGCATCGGCCAGTTCCTCGACGGGACCGAAGTCGCCGTCCATGCCGCGTCCGCCGGCCACCACGATCCGGGCATCGGTGAGGTCGGGACGGCCGCTGGCCACCTTCTGTTCCCGGGCGGTGATGCGGGCCGCAGCGGCTACTGCCGGGACCTCCACGGTGGCGGTCCCGGGGCTGGTGGCGGCAGGAGCCGGTTCCGGGGTGACGTTGTTGGCCTTGAGGGTCAGCACGGACACAGGCGTCGTGGCCTTGCAGGCGGTGGTGTAGGAGCCGGCCAGGACGGACTTGTGCGCGGTGCCGTCCTGGTCCACGGCCACGACGTCGGTAATGACGCCGGCATTGAGGCGGATGCCCAGCCGCGCCGCGATTTCCTTGCCTTCGGGCGAGTTGTCCAGGAGCACGATGCCGGCACCGGTGCTTTCAGCCGCGGCGGCCAGGTAGGCAGCCTTGGGTGCCACCAGGAAGTCGTCCAGATCCTCGGTTGCCGGGCGCAGGATGGATCCCACCCCGTACTCGGCGAAGGTGGCAGCGACGGCGTCGGACAGCTCTCCGTTGAGCGCCACAGTGCTCTCGCCCAGGGAACGCGCCAGGGTCAACAGCTCAAGGCTGCTCTTCTTGAGCGACGCGCCCGGGTTGTCGATGAATACAAGTATGCTTGCCATGTCGTTGTCCCTCTTAGAGCAGCTTCTGGGCGGCCAGGAAATCAACCAGCTTGATGCCGGCGTCGCCCTCGTCGGTGATGATGGTGCCTGCGGTCCTGGGCGGCCGCTGTTCCGCGCTGGTCACGGTGGTCCAGGAACCGGCGAAGCCCACCTGCGCCGGGTCAACGCCGATATCGGCCAGGGACAACGTGCTGATGCTCTTGCGCTTGGCTGCGATGATGCCCTTGAAATTCGGGTACCGGGGCTCGTTGATCTGGTCCGTCACGGACACCACGGCGGGCAGCGGCGCCTCCACCGTTTCAGACGAGGTGTCGGCGTCGCGGCGGGCCGTCAGCCTGCCGCCGTCGACCTCGAGCGTGGATGCGAAGGTCACCTGCGGCAACCCGAGCCGCTCCGCAAGCTGTGCCGGCACGAGCGAGGTCTCGCCGTCGGTGGAGGCCATGCCGGTGATGACCAGGTCCACGCCACCCAGGTGGCGGACGGCGGCCGCGAGCGCCAGCGAGGTAGCTGCGGCGTCGGAACCGGCCAGGGCGCCATCCGTGAGGTGCACGCCCTCGGTGGCACCCATCTGCAGCGATTTCTTGATCGCGTTGACCGCTCCGGCAGGACCCATGCTCAGGGCGATGACCTGGTTGCCCGCCTTGCTTCCGCCCCGTGCCTCAGCCAGCTGCAGCGCTGCTTCGAGCGCGTACTCGTCAAGCTCGGACAGGATGCTTTCGTCGCGGTCCGCGGTGTAGCCCTCCCCGTTGAGATGACGGTCGAACTGGGCGTCCGGTACATGTTTGACCAGGACTACGATCTTCAATGTCTCTTCCACTGTTTCTACAGCAGCCTTCCATGCTTGTGGACAGCCAGCCGGGTGGGACATGGCCGCAATATGCCCGGCAGGCGGGTAACCCTAGCTAACCATATCGGCGGGTCCCCGCGCCCTGTTCCGTTAACGCCTGTGTCAGGCTTTCCCCGGGAGCACAGAACGACGGCGGCGCCCCCGTTGGCGGGGACGTCGCCGTCGTTATTTCCTGGCTTTACTGCTGCCGCACTTTAGCTGGCAGCCGCACCCAGCGTCACGTCGAACGTCTGTTCCTTGCCGCTGCGCATGACCGTGATCTTCACGGTGGATCCGGCCGGCTGCTCGCGGACGGCAGCCGTCAGCTGGTTCGGTTCGCCGATGGTGAGGTCGTTGAACTTGGTGATGACGTCACCAACCTTGATGCCGGCCTTTCCTGCCGCCGAATTGGCCTCTACGGTGGCGACGTCAGCCCCCACCGAGAATTCGGATGCTGCGCCCGAGGTGGTCTTGGCCTTGACGCTGACGCCAAGCTGCCCATGGGAGGCCTTGCCGCTGTCGATGATCTCCTGGGCTACGCGCTTGGCGTTGTTGATGGGGATGCTGAACCCAACGCCGATGTTGCCGCTTTGCGAGGTGGAGGTGCCGGACCCGGCGGAGGCGATGGCCACGTTCACACCGATGATCTCGCCCTTGCTGTTCACCAAGGCGCCACCGGAGTTACCCGGGTTGATGGCGGCGTCGGTCTGGATCACGTTGATGGCGATGGAACCCTCGCCTGAGCTCTGCTGGCTCTGGCCGCCGCCCGGAGGGGCGAACTGGAATCCCTGGTCGCCGCCCTGGCTGTTGTCCCCACCCTTGGGCGCAGCGGAGGATGCCACGCTGATGGTGCGGTTGAGGGTGGACACAATGCCGTCCGTGACCGTTCCGGTCAGGCCGAGCGGGGAGCCGATGGCGATGGCGGTATCGCCAACATTGAGCTTGGAGGAATCACCGAGCGTGGCGGGGGTGAGCCCTGATGTGTCGTCCACCTTGATGACGGCGAGGTCGGACAGCGGGTCGGTGCCCACCAGCTTCGCGGGGAGGACCTTTCCATCGCTGGTCCGGATTTCAAGGGTGGCGTTGGCGGTCTGGCCGTCGAGGGTCACCACGTGCGTGTTGGTCAGGATATGCCCCTGGTCGTCAAGGACAATGCCGGAACCGGTGCCCCCGGAGCTGCCGCTGGTGGCGCTGATGGTGACAACGCTCGGCGAGGCCTTCACGGCCGCTGCCGTGATGGCGTTGACATCGTCTTTGTTGTTGACGATCACCGTGCCGGGCTGGTTGTTGCTGCCAACGGCTGACGTGCTGGACCCGGTATTTCCAAACATTTCACCGGCGCCAACCGTTGCCACTCCGCCACCCACGAGCCCTGCTGCGAGGATGCTTGCTACCAAGGTGCCCACGCCAAAGGATGCCTTCCGGCGCGGCGCGTCCTTGGGGTTCGGTGCGAGGCCGACACTTCCGTTGGGCGCGCCCTGGCCGGCCCCGTGCATGGGGTGGCCGTGCTGGTCCGGCTGCTGGCCGTAGGGTGCGGACTGACCGTAGAACGGCTGCCGCTGCGGGTAAACGGGGCGGGGAGCCCCCGGCAACTCCTGGGTCTGGTGTTCACGCATCTGCGGCTGGTCCAGGCGTTCCGTGTGGTTGTGGGCGTCCACGTGTTCCTGTCCCCCGGTTGCACCCCCGTTCCCATACTGAGTACCTGCCGGGCGGTCTCCGGGCTGCTGGGGGCCGGGCTGTTGCGGGCCGGGCTGCTGCCACGGGCCCCGGCTGCCCCCCTGGTTGTTCTCCGGGACCGGTCCTGGGCTTTGATTCTCAGTCATGGGACTTCCTTTCATCCTGTCTGCCATTAACTATGGCCCGTCCCGCTGGAACAAGCTCGGATGTTTGCTGAGAGCTTCCTGAACGCCCGACCGGTCGCCAGGTGTGGCCGCTGCACGTTTCGCTGGCGGCATATTCGGCCGCATGGACTGGTTGTGGGGTGCACCATAGAATCAAGATGAATTGCCACAGCGACCTGCGGCTTCACACCAAGCGTGGGGGCGCTGCTGGATTCGACGACTGATTCGTCCCGAATCGGTGTCAGGCGTGCTGAAGGGTTGCACATGCGGTCAAAGTTCAAACGTATCCTCGCCGTGATCGGCCTTGCCGGGCTGTTGGCGGCACCCGCCGGCGCGGCCTGGGCCGAAGACCCGGTCACCATCCCGTCCGGGACCAACATCGTTGACGACGCCAGCGTGCTGGGCGGCCGAAAGGGTGAGGTCCAGGATGCGATCCAGAAACTGCTCAAGGACCACAAGTACAACCTGTACGTGGTCACGGTGAAGTCGTTCGACAACCCCTCTGACCCTGCGGCCTGGAGCCAGGCTGTGGCAAAGACCAAGGGCATGGGCAAGGCGGACGTCATCCTTGCCATCGCCACCGATCAGGGCAAGTACTACTTCTCCCCCAATTCGGCCAGTGCCATCTACGCCAAGCGTTCCAACATCACCCAGAATGCGGTGGTCGCCAACCTCGCAGGCGGCAAGAAGGACTACGCCCAGGCCGCCATTGACACCGCCTCCGCCGTAGGTGACGCCGCCAACGGCGGCAGCGGCAACGTCTCATCCGGTGATGGCGCCGGCGCCGGGCTCCTCGTCGGTGCTGGCGTAGTGGTCGCAGGAGGCGGCGCCTACCTGTACTACCGCAACCGCCGTAAGAAGGCCGCAGGCCAGGCGGCATCCAGCGGAAGCTACGGCCCGCAGGGTGCAGAGCTCGACCCGCTGGCGTCGCTCAGCGTGGAGGAACTCCGCCGGAAGAGCGGTTCCCTGCTGATTGAAGCGGATGACGCCATCAAATCGAGCGAGCAGGAACTCGGCTTCGCCCAGGCACAGTACGGTGATTCCGCCGTCGGGAACTTCACCAAGGCCCTGGCTGAAGCGAAGGCCCATATGACGGAGTCCTTCAAGCTGCAGCAGCAGCTCGATGACCACATCCCGGACACCGAGGAGCAGCAGCGCACCTGGCTGGGCGAGATCATCCGCCGGTCGGAAGCGGCGCTCGAGTCGCTCCAGGAGCAGAAGGCGGACTTCGACTCCCTGCGCGAGCTGGAGAAGAACGCTCCCCAGGCCCTGGCAGCCGTCAACGCCGGAGCCCGCGAGGCCGATGGCAAAATCTCCAGTGCCGAGCAGTCCCTGCAGGAAATGCGGTCAAAATACGCGGACAGCGCGCTGGCACAGGTTTCGGACAACATTGTGCAGGCCAAGGAGCGGCTGGCCTTCGTGCAGAACGCCTCCGGGACGGCACAGCAGAAGCTCGGTGAGGGCGAAGCAAGCCTGGCTGCCGTGGCCGTCCGCGCGGCTGAGGAAAGCCTGCACCAAACCAACGTCCTCCTGGACGCCATTTCCAAGGTCGCCACCAACCTCGACGAGGCCCGCAATGGCCTTGAGGGAGCGGTTGTGGACACGTCCCAGGACCTGGCACAGGCAAAGGCCATGATCCAGTCCGGCGCCCACGCGGAATTGGCTGGACCGGTAGCCGCGGTGGAGGCGGCGTTGGCCCAGGTCAAGACCGAAATCCAGGGCGGGAGAATCGACCCGATCGCCACCCTTCAGCGGGTGGAAACAGCCCACCAGTCCCTGGACCAGGCCCTGACGGGCATCCGCGACCAGCAGGAACAGGCCCGGCGCGCACAGGCGTCCCTGCAGCAGACAATCATGTCCGCCCAGGCCCAGATCAGCGCAACGTCCGACTACATCACCGCCCGCCGCGGCGGTGTGGGCACCGAGGCACGCACCCGGCTCGCGGAGTCCCAGCGGAACCTCGACTACGCGCTGTCCATCGCCCGCACGGATCCAGTCACCGCGCTCACCTATGCGCAGCAGGCCCACGCCCTCGCGGCGCAGGCCGCACAGCTGGCCCAGGCCGACGTGGACCACTTCGACGGCTACGCGAACCAGGGCTTTGGCCGCGGCGGCATGTTCGGCGGCGGGGGCGGCGGCGGTCTGGGCGGGGCCATCCTGGGCGGCATCCTGATCAACTCCATCCTCAACGGCGGTCACGGCGGCTGGGGCGGCGGCGGAGGCGGCTGGGGTGATGGCGGCGGCGGAGGCGGCTGGGGTGGAGACTCCGGTGGCTTCGGCGGCGGCGACTTTGGCGGCGGCGACTCCGGCAGTTTCTAGAGACTTCCGCCGGACACGCCGGAAGATCCCGGCGGGCGGACAGACGCAGTACACCACTGTGCACCGGTTCCAGTGGTCAACACAGAGCAGGACGAAAGGCAAACACCATGGTTAAGCAGTCCATTTTCGGCCGGATCGCGCAGCTGGCGAAGGCGAACATCAACTCCTTGCTGGACAACGCCGAAGATCCGCAGAAGATGCTGGACCAGATGGTCCGCGACTACACCAACAACATCGCCGAAGCCGAGTCCGCCGTGGCGCAGACCATCGGCAACCTCCGGATGCTGGAAGACGACTACAACGAAGACGTCAAGAACGCCCGGGACTGGGGAAACAAGGCTCTCGCCGCCTCCCGCAAGGCCGATGAGTTCCGGGCCGCCGGCGATGTAGCCGACGCCGAGAAGTTCGACAACCTGGCCAAGGTGGCGCTGCAGCGCCAGATGGCGGCCGAAAGCGAAGCCAAGGGTGCAGAGCCGAGCATCGCCTCCCAGCGCGAGGTAGTGGACAAGCTGAAGACCGGCCTGGACCAGATGAAGAACAAGCTCAACCAGCTGACCAGCAAGCGCAACGAGCTCGTTGCCAGGTCCAAGACGGCAGCGGCGCAGACCCAGGTCCACGACGCGATCAAGAGCATCGACATCATGGATCCCACCAGCGAGGTGGGCCGCTTCGAGGAAAAGATCCGCCGCGAAGAGGCGAAGGTCCGTGGGCAGCAGGAGCTTGCAGCGTCCAGCCTGGACGCACAGTTCAACCAGCTGGAGGACCTGGGCGAGCAGACGGAGATTGAGGCCCGGCTGGCGGCCCTCAAGGCTGGAAACTCCAAGCCTGCGCTGGGTGCCGCAAGCCCCGCTTCGTCCGAGTCGGCGGTCGATGAGGCGGATTTTGACAAGCTCTAAGATCCGGAGCCGTGCCTCCAGCTGACTATGGCAATGGCCGGGACCGTGGTCCCGGCCATTGCCGTGTCCCCTGTGTGTAGCGTGGTGGCATGAATTCTTCCCATGGCTCGTCCCTGGTCTGGCTGCGTGATGACTTGAGGCTGGACGACAACCCGGCCCTCGCAGAGGCCGCGCGCCGGGGTGCGCCCCTGACGGTGGCCTACATCCTGGACGAGGAGTCCGACGGCGTGCGGCCCCTCGGCGGAGCAGCGCGCTGGTGGCTGCACCACTCCCTGGCCGCACTGTCCGCCGACCTCGACAGCAAGGGATCCCGCCTCGTACTCCGGCGTGGCCCCGCCGGCGAAGTCATCCGGGACCTTGCCGGCCAGACGGGGGCCAGCCACCTCTTCTGGAACCGCCGGTACGGGGAACCGGAAAGGACCATCGACGCCGGAGTCAAAGACTGGGCGGGCACGAACGGGATCCAGGCATCCAGCTACCGGGCGAACCTCCTCTTCGAGCCATGGACCGTGAAGACCGGGGCAGGCGGGCCTTACAAGGTCTACTCGCCCTTCTGGCGCGCCTGCCTCGCCTCACAGGACATCCGTGACCCGCTCGAGGCGCCCGACACGCTGCCCCCGCCTGCCACTGCCGGGCCGGGCCTGCCGGGCAGTGACACCCTCAGCAGCTGGAATCTCCTTCCCACCAAGCCCGGCTGGAGCGGTGGACTGGCTGCCACGTGGAAACCCGGGGAGAAGGGCGCAGCAGAGCGGCTTGAGGACTTCCTGGATGGCCCCATCGAGGACTACGGCACCGGCCGGAATCTGCCAGGAACCGAGGGCACCAGCCGGCTGTCACCTTATCTCCGCTTCGGCGAGGTCAGCCCGTTCCGCGTGTGGCGGGAGATCCGCCGCCGGCATCCCCGCAAGATTCCTTCCGACGTCGGCACCTACCGGGCCGAACTGGGCTGGCGGGAATTCAACTGGCACCTGCTGTACCACAACCCGGACCTGGCCACCCGGAATTTCCGGCCCGCCTTCGACAACTTCCAGTGGGCCTCCCCCAGCCGGGAGGAGCTCGCCGCCTGGCAGCAGGGAAACACCGGCTACCCCCTGGTGGATGCCGGCATGCGGCAGCTGTGGCAGACCGGCTGGATGCACAACCGGGTGCGGATGGCTGCAGCGTCGTTCCTGGTCAAGAACCTGCTGACCGACTGGCGGATCGGGGAGGCATGGTTCTGGGACACGCTGGTGGATGCCGACGCCGCCAACAACCCCGCCAACTGGCAGTGGGTGGCGGGCTCGGGGGCGGACGCCTCACCCTACTACCGGATCTTCAACCCGGTGACCCAAAGCAGGAAGTTCGACGCCGACGGCAGCTACCTGCGCACGTTCATACCGGAACTCCGGGAACTCAAGGGCAAGGACATCCACGAACCGTGGGCAGCGGAAACCGACGGCTACCCCCAGCCGCTCGTAGACCTGCCAGAGTCCCGGGAACGGGCCCTCGACGCTTACCAGAAGATCAAGAACGCCTGACCGCCTGCGCGCGGTGACCGCCTACCCAGCGGCCAGGCAGCCCCTAGCGGCTGACCTTGCCCATCAGGGAGGCGACGGGCCGCAGGAAGATCGGGCGGGCCAGGAACCAGGCAGCCACCATCACGGCGACGGAGGCGACGAACACCCAGAAACCAAACCAGCCGTCGTCGTCGCGGACCCCGTACATGTGGTTCAGGTTCCGCAGGGCCCCGGTGGCAAGCACCAGGAAGACGTGGACCACGATAAAGGCAACAAAGTAGACCATTACCGGGAAGTGGACGGCGCGGGCCCACTCAATGGGGAACGCCTTGTTGAGGCCCGCTGCCTTCTTGGGCCAGGCACCGGACATCCGCAGGCCCGTGATGAACGCCAGCGGTGCCGCGATGAAGACGGTCACGAAGTATGCCAGCAGCTGCAATGCGTTGTAGTTGATCCAGCCGTCCTCGATGGGCCAGTCAAGCGACGCGTACTGCAGCGCGGCCGATAGCGCATTCGGGAAGATGTCCCAGCTGGTGGGGACAATACGCGTCCACTGTCCGGTGGCGAACAGCAGGACGGCAAAGATGAGTCCGTTCAGGATCCAGAGGGCATCGAGGGTCAGGTGGAACCAGAGCTCAAGGCTGATCTTGGTGGGCGCGTTCCTGGTGCGGATCAGGCCCTTGTTGTTCCTGGTCCAGTATCCGCTGGGCCGTGTGGTGGTCCGTACCTGCCACCCGGTACGGATGATCAGGAGCAGGAAGAACGCGTTCAGGAAGTGCTGCCAGGCCAGCCATGCGGGGAATCCCACGGGCGCGTTGCCCGGAAGTTCGGACCGGCCCGGGTAGTCGGCGACAAAGGATGCCACGGCCGGCAGCCCCGTGAGCAGCTTGGCCAACAGGACCACCAGGACCAGTGCCACGAGGACGGCGGGAACCATCCAATAAAGCCGGGACCGCTTACCCGTCGCGGAGCCGGGCTTTTTCGTGGGTGTGGCCATCGAACAACATACCTCTCAGGAATGACTTGGGGCTGCCCACAGATCGCGGGACCCTTCGAAAGAGAATACTAGGAACTGGGCGCATCCAAGGAAAAGAAAGGCCCCGACCGGCGTAACTGCCGGTCGGGGCCTTCATAAGT
>NZ_JBPFDN010000002.1:68571-286823 GCF_059414985.1 Arthrobacter sp. SAFR-044
TGCGGGGACAGGATTTGAACCTGTGACCTCTGGGTTATGAGCCCAGCGAGCTACCGAACTGCTCCACCCCGCGTCGCTTGATCAACACTACCCTACTTTTGCGGCGCCCCCGACCACGCCCGCACACCGCGGGCACAGTGGGCCCACAACTACCCCGTGGAACCCACATCAGCCGGGAAAGCAAAAGGCCCGGACATTGTTGCCAATGTCCGGGCCTTTCCTCAGTTGCGGGGACAGGATTTGAACCTGTGACCTCTGGGTTATGAGCCCAGCGAGCTACCGAACTGCTCCACCCCGCGTCGCAAGAACTACTTTACCGGGAGGTGAACCCCAGGCCAAATCGCAGCGGCGTGACGTCCGTTACGCCGCCCCGGCACCCGGCCCCGCGGGGATCGGGTGCCGGGTGCCGCCGTCGTACTACTGACCCGCTGACGGGGACGAGGAAGGGGACGGGGAGGCCGAAGGCGACGCGGACGCAGCGGGGGCCGGGCTGGCCTCCGGAGCAGTGACCGGAATCTTGGCCTCAGCGTCCATCGCCTTCTTCAGCGCGGCCGCAACCTTCTTCTGCGCGTCGCCATAGGCAGCAAAGTCGCCGGCTGCGAGCGCCGTTTGGCCGGCCTGGATAGCGGCGTTCGCCTCGTCCAGGGCCGCCTTGAGCTGGGCCTTCGCGTCCGCCTCGGCAGGGGTGGCAGGCGCTGCCGGTCCTGCAGGGGTCTGGCCGTTGTTGGCGGAATCCCCCGCGGCTGCACCGGAGTCCCCTCCAAACAGCTGCTTCAGGGCTGCATCGAGTGTGGGCGCGAAACCGACCTTGTCGCCGAAAGCCACCAGCACGCGCTGGAGGGTGGGGTATGACGTCTCACCCGTTGACTTGAGGTAGACCGGCTGCACATACAGGATGCCGCCGCCCACCGGCAGGGTGAGCAGGTTGCCGTTCAGGACGTCCGACGCGCCCTGGCGCAGCAGGTTGAGCGCCTGTGAAACGGTGGGGTCTGAGTTGAATTTGTTTTGCGCCTGCCCCGGACCCGGCACCTGTGTTTCCGGCGGGATCTGCAGCAAACGCAACTTTCCGTAGCCCTCAGCCTTCACTCCCGACTCGTTGCCTGCATCCGAGTCCGCGGCAAGGAAGCCGTACAGGACGTTGCGCGCGTTGCCGTTGACGATCTGCGGGATGAAGGAGGACGTCAGCTGGAATGCGGGCTTCTCCTGGTCCGGCATCTGCAGCGACATGTAGAACGGCGGTTGCTTCACGTCGGTGTCCACCGTGGGATCGGCGGGCACGCTCCATGCGTCGTTGTTCTTGTAGAAGCTGATGGGATCGGTCACGTGGTACTGCCCCAGCAGCTCGCGCTGGACCTTGAACAGGTCCTCCGGGTAGCGGACGTGGCTCATCACCGCCCCTGACATCTCCGAGTACGGCTTCAGGGAGGACGGGAAGACCTTCTGCCAGGCCTTGAGGACGGGATCGGTGTCGTCCCATGCATAGAGGGTCACTGAGCCGTCATAGGCGTCCACGGTGGCTTTTACGGAGTTGCGGATGTAGTTCACCGTGCTGTTGGGCAGGGCCACGGCACGGCCGGAAGTCGTTTGCGAATCCGCGGTGGCATCCGACAGCGACTTCTGCTGCGAGTACGGGTAGTACTGGCTGGTAGTGTAGCCGTCCACGATCCACTTGACCCGGCCGTCCACCACCGCCGGGTAGGCGCCGCCGTCCACCGTCAGGTAGGGGGCCACCTTCTGGACGCGTTCGCGGGGGCTGCGGTCGTAGAGGATCTGCGAGGCCGGGTTCACACCGTCCGAGAGCAGCAGGTCCGAGGACTGGAACTTGATGGCGTAGAGGATCTTGTTGAAGAAGGAGCCAACGTTCGGGCCCCCATTCCCCTTGAACGTGTACTGGGTTTCGCCCTCCCCTTCCTTGCCGGAGGGGCGGTCCTGCTCGCGCGGCGTGGCGCCGTCCGGGGCACCCACGATGGAGTATTCCGGCGAGGTTTCACCGAAGTAGATCCGCGGTTCGTAGGTGGTGTCGTTGCCCAACACGCCAGTGGACGGGATGCCGGACTGCAGGAACTCGGGCTTGCCGTCCACGGTGAACTTGTTGCCCTTGGCCGCCACAACCCCGTAGCCGTGCGTGTAGACCACGTGCTGGTTCAGCCAGCCCTGCTGGTTGGTGGCAACGTTCGTGGGGTTCAGTTCCCGCACGGCGATCACCGTGTCCTGGATCTTGCCGTCCACCTCGTAGCGGTCCACGTTAAGGGCCTTGGGGAACTGGTAGTACGGCCGGTACTGTTCCAGCTGCGCGAAAGCGTCCGAGATCAGGTTGGGGTCCAGGAGCCGGATGTTGGCGGTGGTCTGGGCATCCGGGGCGAGCGCGCCGGTGCTTGCCGTGTTGGTTGCGTCGTACCGGGTTTCCTGGACGCCGTCCAGGCCATACGCCCTGCGGGTGTTGTCGATGTTGCGCTGGATGTATTCCCGCTCCAGCGTTTGCTCCGACGGACGGACCTGGAACTGCTGGATGACCCATGGATAAACTCCGCCCGCCAGGATGGAGGTAATGATCAACATGGCAGTACCGATGACCGGCAGCCGCCAGCGTCCGATGACGGCGGCAACGATGAAGAGGATGGCCACCAGGACGGCAGCCACGGCGAGGATCGCCTTGGTGGGGATGACGGCGTTGACGTCCGTGTAGAGGGCACCGGCCCAGCGCCCGCCGTTGCTTTGCACCGAGGAGTAGCGGTCAAGCCAGAAGTTGATGCCCAGGAGGATCAGGAAGGCTGCACCGGTGACGGCGATATGGATCTGCGCCGCGCGGCTGGTGAACACCCCACGCTCCATCAGGCGGATACTGCCGTACAGGTAGTGGGTGAGGATGCCGGCGATGCCCGCGATCACCACGACGCTGATCAGGAACCCGGTGACGAACCCCAGGAACGGCAGGGTCATCAGGTAGAAGCTGATGTCCATGTTGAACTGCGGGTCCGTCTGCCCGAAACCGACCTGGTTGAAGAAGAGCAGCACCTTCTGCCACTGGCTGGCGGCCGCGCTGCCCGCGAACAGGCCGAAGAGGACCGGCAGGCCCACCATGACGATCCTGCGGACAGGCTCCAGCTGCGCCTGGTACCGGTTGAGGTTGTCCCGGATCTCGGAGTCCGGGGCGTAGACCGGCCTTGCGTTGTAGGCGATGCGGATGGAGAAGAAAACCGCCGCGAACATGATGGCGAAACCAGCCACGAATGTGGCGATCTTGGCGAGGTTTTCGGTGACGAAGACCTCGATGAAGCCCAGTTGCCGGTACCAAAGGACGTCGGTCCAGACGTTGGCGAAGAATATGAAGCCCACTACCACCAGGGCGACGACGATGAGGGTGGGCGTCAGGGCGCCCCGTCGCGATGGGGGCCTTCCTGTGGACGTGGTGCTGGCGGGACGGGACAAACTGGGTACCTCATAGCTGGTCGTCGAGATTCGAAGCGTGCGAGCGACGTACGGTACCGGTCAAACGGCTGGTTTCGTCCGTCATCAGTGCCACGAGTGGCGGTAAAGCTTAGTTCCTGTCGAGTCTAGTTGGGACCGGCCTATTTGCCGGTGCACCCAGGAAGTGCGGATGTGTCCTGCCCGCTTCCGGCCAGTTCCACAGCATGCCGCGCCTCGGTAAGGTTTTCCACGCGTACCACCTGAAGGCCGTCGGGGATGTGGCCGGCAACCTCGTCGCAATTACCGGCGGGCGCCAGGAACAGTGAGGCTCCGGACGAGCGGGCACCTTGCATCTTTTGGCCGATGCCGCCAATGGGTCCCACCGCACCGTCAGGTGAAATGGTGCCGGTTCCCGCAATGTGCTTGCCCCCGGTAAGGTCGCCCGGCGTCACCGTATCGATGATGCCCAGCGAGAACATGAGTCCGGCGCTGGGGCCGCCCACCTTGTCCAGGGAGATCTGTACCTGGAAGGGGAAACTGAACAAGTACTTCAGCATGACGCCGAGAATGAACCGGCCCTGGCCGTTGTCCTTGGGCGTCACTTCCAGGGCGACGGGCTGGCCCGCCCGCTCCACCGTCAGGGCAGCCGGAGCCCCCTTGCCCGCCGCCAGTTCATCCTGGATGACGCTCAGTGAGGTGATGTCCTTGCCGTTGATGGACTTGAGGATGTCCCCTTGCTGGATCTTGCCCGCGGACGCTGAATCCTTGGACAGGCCCGCGGCCTGGAGCTGCTCGCCGAACGGAATCTTGAGTTCGTTCAGGGCGGAGGCCACCGCGTTTTCCTGGGACGTGGCCATGGCCACCGCGCTTTGTTCCTGGGCCTCCTCCCTGGTGGTTCCCGTGGGATAGATCAGTTCCACCGGGTAGACGGCTTTGGAGTTGTCCAGCCAGGCGGAGAAGGCGTTGAGGATGCTGACGGAACCGGTGGGGCCGCCGTCGACGTACACCGTCGTCAGGTCCAGGCTCCCGGCGGCGGGATACGTTTCGTGGCCGCTGACATTGATCACCGGGTGCCCCTGGCTCTCCCCCAGGGTGTTGTAGGTGGGCCCGGGCGACTCGATGACGTAAGGCACCGGAAGCGTGCCCACGGCAATTCCCAGCCCCAACGCCGCCAGCCCGGCAACCATCATGGTGGAAAGGCACCTCCCGGGGCGCCCGCCGTCGTCCGCGCCGGCACTGGTGACTACACCCGCTGTGCCGCTTCCGCCTGCCCTTTCCGGCGGGCCGCCGGCACCCACAGGCCCGGTGGTGGAGAAGGGGGAAAGTTCTGGAACGTGGTCCTCGGAGGGATGGCCGCCACGGGTTGTAGTCACCCCACCAACACTACGCGGTGGCGGCGCGCCGGGGCGCTTTGCCTAGAGCGAACGACGACGTCGGGCGGCAGACAGCCGACCGGCGCCGGGGTACCGTGAAGGTTGATCAACAGTCACACCATCGATCGGCGGGACCATGACCTCCAACCCACTCAATCCGTCCAACGGCGACGACAATCCAAAGGATCCGTTGACCGAAATGCTGCAGAACCTGATGGGCGGCAAGGGGATGGAGAACTTCGACCCCGCCGAACTCGCCAAGGCTGCCGGGCTGCCGGATGACCCCAACCTGCTGGCCCAGATGTTCTCGCAGGTGCAGGCGATGATGAGCGCCCCGTCCGAGGGCCCCGTTAACTGGACGCTGGCCCACGACAACGCGAGGCGGGTGGCCGCCGGCAGCTCCGATCCTTCGGTCTCGGCGCACCAGTCCCGGGAGGTGGACGAGGCCCTCCGCCTTGCCGAGCTGTGGCTGGACCCTGTCACCGACCTGCCCGCCACCGGCCTGATCGGCAAGGCATGGTCGCGGGCGGAATGGGTGGAGGCCACCCTCGGCACCTGGAAGCGGCTGACCGAACCCGTGGCCAACAGCATCGCCAACGCGCTCTCCTCCGCGATGACGGAGCAGATGCCGGAGGAGATGAAGTCCATGATGGGTGGCGCTTCCTCCATGCTGCAGAACATGGGCGGCGCGATCTTCGGCATGCAGCTGGGCCAGGCCATCGGTGCCCTGTCCAAGGACGTGGTGAGCTCCACCGACATCGGCGTTCCGCTGGCCGACCTTGAAATGGCACTGCTGCCGGCAAACGTTGCCGCCTTCGGCGAGGGCCTGTCCCTGCCCGAGAATGACATCCGGCTGTTCCTTGCCGTGCGGGAAGCCGCGCACGCGCGGCTCTTCGTGCAGGTCCCCTGGCTGCGCGGACACCTGCTGGGCGCCATCGAGGCTTACGCCCGCGGCATCCACATCGACACCTCGCGCATCGAGGAACTGGCCCGCGACCTTGACCCGAGCAATCCGGAAGGCATCCAGGAGGCCCTGTCGCAGGGTGTGTTCATGCCGCAGCGGACACCGGCGCAGGAACAGGCCCTGGAGAAGCTCGAGACGGCGCTGGCCCTGGTGGAAGGCTGGGTGGACGAACTAACCGCGGCAGCTACCGAGAAGGTGCTGCCGTCGGCCGGCGCCCTGCGGGAAACCGTGCGGCGCCGCCGGGCAACGGGCGGTCCGGCCGAGCACGCCTTCGCGTCCCTGGTTGGGCTGGAGCTGCGGCCGCGCAGGCTCCGCGACGCCGCCACCCTGTGGGCCACGCTGAAGGAGGAGCGCGGCATCGAGGGCCGGGACGCCATCTGGCACCACCCCGACCTGCTTCCCACGGCGGAGGACCTGGACGATCCCAAGGGCTTCAGCTCCCGCCGCAAGCTCGCCGAGGCCAGCGACAGCGAAGTTGATGACGCCCTTCAGAAACTGCTCAGTGGCGGGTTTGACGGCACCTCCACTGATGAAGGCGGAGCGGCGGGCACCGACGATGCTGCCGGCGATGCCGGGGACAAGGACGACGACGGCGGAACAGGCCAGCCCAAAGGCTGACACTTAGCACCCCCGACTACCCTCGGCGGGCCAGGATTCCTGGCCCGCCGGAGGTTTTTAAGGCCTGATCGGTGTTCCGGGCATGAGCTAGTCGGCGTCGCCGCTGCCGGCCGTGCCGTCCTTGTCCAGTCCCCGGGACGTGGCAAACGAAACACCTTCGAGGAATGCCTTGGCCCGCTGGGTTTCAGGGTAGGCGTCCAGCAGCTTCCAGAACGCGGCGTTGTGTGACGCCACCAGGAGGTGGGCCAGTTCGTGCAGCAGGACGTAGTCGATGACCCACTGCGGCATGGGCCGCAGTTTGTCCGACAGGCGGATCGTTCCGTCGGCCGGCGTGGCGGAGCCCCACCGGGAGTTTTGGTTGCTGACCCAGCGGACGGACACGGGAGCTGACCGGCCGCCGAGGTACTGTGCCGACAGGTGTGCGGCGTGGGCTGCCAGGGCATCGTCGGTGGCGGGGCGGCGGCGGCCGTCTGCAGCCCGCCGGTCCCCCTGCTTGTGCAGCTTCGCCAGCATGCGGTGCACCCACTCCCGTTCCTGGGCGGCAGTGAAGCGGGCCGGAATGGCAACCACCGCTGTTCCGTCCTCCCAGAACGCCGCAACCGTCCGCGTACGCCTGGCAGAGCGCCGCACCTCCACAGGGGCGCCGCCTGATGTGGTCAGCGGGGCGCCCTGGCGGGCTCCGGAACCGGTGCCGCGATTCACAGGACGGAGCTTTCAACCAGGACCCGGAGGACGTCTTCCCCGTACTTTTCCAGCTTGGACGGGCCGACACCGGCGAGGCCGGCGAGCTCCTCCAGCGACGCCGGCCTGGCCTCGGCAATGGCAGTAAGGGTGGCATCGGTGAACACGACGAACGCGGGGACATCCGCGGACTGCGCCACCTCACGGCGCCAGTTGCGGAGTGCGTCAAAGGTCTGTTCCTCGTACGTGGGGGGACAGGCGTTGCAGCGGCCCACCTTGCGTTCGGCCCCGGTGGCCAGCATGGTGCCGCAGACACGGCACACGGCGGGCGCGGCAGCCTTGCGGCGTGGAGCGGTTCCTTTTCCCCGGGCACTGGAGCTTGCCACCGAATCAGGCCGCAGGCCGTCCAGGAACCGGGATGGTTTCCGGTTGGCGCGGCCCCCGGGAGTCCTTGCGGTGCTCCACGAGAGGAAGAGGTGTTCGCGGGCCCGGGTGATGCCGACGTACAGCAGGCGGCGTTCCTCATCCACCGACTCAGGTGAATCGGCGAAGGAAATGGGCATCAGGCCTTCGCTGAGCCCCACCAGGAAGACTGCGTCCCATTCCAGGCCCTTGGCTGCGTGGAGGGAAGCCAGCGTCACGCCCTGGACCGTCGGCGCGTGCTGGGCCAGGGAGCGTTCCTGGAGTTCGTTGACGAAATCCGACAGGCCGAACTGGGGACCGCGGTTTTGGACGAGTTCATCGGCAAGCGCCACCAGCGCCGCGAGCGACTCCCACCGCTCGCGCAGGGCTCCGCCGTTGTGCGGAGCGGCATCCGTGTAGCCGAGGGAGGAGACGATGTCCCGTACCAGCTGGCCCAGCGGTTCCGGTGTGTCCGTTTCTGATACGGCCCTGGTGGCTGCGCGCAACTGGAGGATGGCGTCCCGGACCTCCTTGCGGGCGAAAAAGCGTTCACCGCCCCGCAACTGGTAGCCGATTCCTGCCGCTGCGAGCGCCTGTTCGTAGGCCTCGGACTGGCCGTTGGTGCGGAAAAGGACGGCCATTTCGCTGGCCGGAGTCCCGGCGTCGAGCAGTGCCTTGATCTTCTGCGCCACGGTGGCAGCTTCGGCTTCGTCGTCCGTGCACTCGGTGAACTGGGGCGCCGGCCCGGCAGGGCGCTGCGCCACGAGCTGGAGGGGTGCAGCCCAGGCGGCGTCGGCGGTGGGCCCGCCGCTGCGGCGACCGCCCAGCAGGTCATTGGCCAGTTTCACCACCTGCGGGGTGGACCGGTAGTCCCGGACCAGCTTGACCACGTTGGCCTGCGGGTAACGGGCCTTGAAATCCAGCAGGTGCTTGGGCGATGCACCGGTAAAGGAGTAGATGGTCTGGCTGGCGTCACCCACCACGCACAGTTCGTCACGGCCGCCGAGCCAGAGCTCCAGGAGCCGCTGCTGCAGCGGGGAAACGTCCTGGTACTCGTCCACCACGAAGTGCCGGTATTGTTCCCGGACGGTGGCAGCCACCTTCTCGTCCTCCTGCAGGATGCCCACGGTGATCAGCAGGACGTCCTCAAAGTCGATGACATTGCGGTCCGTCTTGACGTCCTCGTAGGACTGGAAGACCCGGGCGACCGCAGTAAGGTCGAACCCGCCGGGTGCGCCCCTCCCCTGGGCGTTTTCCAGGTAGTTCGCAGGGGTCAGCATGGACACTTTGGCCCATTCAATCTCGGAGGCAAGATCGCGGATGGAGGCGCGGTCGGTGCTGAGCCGCAGCCGCCGGGCGGCTTCTGCCAGCATCTGCGCCTTGTGGTCCAGCAGGTTGGGCAGTGTGCCGCCTACGGCCTGCGGCCAAAAGAACTGCAGCTGCCGCAGGGCTGCGGCGTGGAAAGTCCGGGCCTGCACGTTTCCGGCACCGAGGTCGCGCAGCCGGCTGCGCATCTCCGCCGCCGCCCGGGCCGTGAACGTCACCGCGAGCAGGCGCTGCGGGCTGTAAACGCCTGAGTGAACCCCATAGGCAATGCGGTGGGTGATGGCGCGGGTCTTTCCGGTTCCGGCGCCGGCCAGCACGCACAACGGGCCGCTCAGCGTACTGGCCACCTCACGCTGTTCTGCGTCCAGCCCTCCGAGGATCCGGTCCTCAAGGGAGGCTGCTCCGTCAAAATTTTCTGTAGTCACTTCTGCTGCTTTGTTTCTCGACTACCGCGTGCTGGAGTCTGGTGGATGGAATAACTTAGGCGCCGGCCAGGTCCTGGATCCGGCCGCCGTACCAGTGCTCAATCAGGGAACGCGCAATGGAGAGCCGGGTGGAAATGGTGATCTCACCACTGAGCACCGCTTCCTGGAGTTCCTCGCGGCTGAACCAGCGGGCCCTGGTGACCTCCACGCCGTCGGGCGTTGCCTGGGTGTCCTCGGTGACGGCGGTAAAACCAAGCATAAGCGAGGCCGGGAACGGCCACGACTGGGAGCCGAGGTACTGGCAGGCTGTGACCCTCACTCCAACCTCTTCCTGGATCTCGCGGACCACGGCTTCCTCCAGCGACTCTCCAGGCTCCACGAACCCGGCCAGGGTGGAGTAGTTCCGGGCATCCACCGGACCACCGCCGCCAAGGAGCAGCCGGCCGTCCGGGCCGACCACTGTGACAATGATGGCCGGGTCCGTACGCGGAAAGTGCTCGGACTTGTCCGCGGGACACCGTCGAACCCAGCCGCCTGACTCAACGTCCGTAGGCGTCCCGCAACGCGGGCAGTGGGTATGGGCTGCATGCCAGTTGGCGATAGCGCTGGACTCCACGAAAAGGGCGGTGGAAGTGGCGGTCAATCCTGCCGCGACCTCCCGGAAACCGGCCCAGGTTGCGTCTGCGGGAATCCCGGCGGTGCCGGGCTCGGGTGGTTCGGGCAGCACGAACAGCAGCAACTCGGTGCCGGCCGGAAGATCCGCGGCGGGCAATGCGGATCCCAGGTACACGACGAGCTCCGGCGCCACCCCTGCTGCCGTGAGTTCTGCCAAAAGGTCCTTGGCCCCTGCCAAGACCAGATTGCTGCCCCGCACCAGCCCCTGGCGCCGGGACAGGACTGCGGCCACCGCGTCCGGGCCGGAGAGCAGCTCATCCACCATGCCGGGCCTGCCGCGGACAGCGGATCCGCGGTCCACCAGCGCCGGCCTCACCGGGAGCAGGGTGTCCACCAGGTGGTTCGCGGGCAGGGGCGCTTGCACGGCCTGGTGGACGGGTGTAACAGACTCCGCATGGCTCATGCTTCCACCGTACTGACTGCTGCCGACATTTCACATTTCGGCCGGGCCCGTCCGGTGCGGGGGTACCCCCCGATTTCCAGCTATCTGGAGACTCGCCGCGGCCAGACCGCCGTCTGGGACGGCGCGCAATCTACCGTGGAACGGTGAGAAGAAAACCGATTGAACTGGCGGCGATTGCAACCGCGGCAGTCCCCGGACTGACCCCGACAGCTGTTAGCTCTGCGCCGGATGACCCCGCGGACTTCGACTCGGCCCTGCTCCTTGATTCCGAAGGCAAGCGCTGGCGGGTCCGGTCGCCGCGGCATGCCGAAGCCAGCACGCGGCTGGAAACGGAGTTCCTGGTGCTGCGCGCCTTCGCTCCCGCCGTCCGCGCGGAATTGCCGTTCCTGATGCCTACGGTCGCCGGCAGCGTCCGCCTGGGAAGCCTCACTACCTTCGTTTACTCACACCTGTCCGGGAGCACGCGCAGCGTAGAGGAGCTGACATCCGGACCCGCCGGCCTTGCCCGCGAAATCGGTTCCGCGCTGGCCGCGGTCCACGACCTTCCCCGGTCCCTGGTCAGCAACGCCGACCTGCCCAGCTACACCCCCAACGAGTTCCGCCAACGGAGGCTGAACGAACTGGACCAGGCAGCGACAACGGGCAAGATCCCAGCCGCACTGCTTCGGCGCTGGGAACATGCCATGGAAGACGTGTCCCTCTGGCGGTTCAACCCCTGCGTTGTCCATGGCGACCTGCACGAGGACAACCTGCTGGTGGAATCGGGACGGGTGACCGCTGTCACCGGTTGGACGGACCTGCGCATCGGTGACCCCGCAGACGATTTTGCCTGGCTGGTGGCCTCCAATGAACAGGACTTCATTGATGCCGTCCTGGCGTCTTACACTTCCAGCCGCCGCGACGTCCCGGACCAGCACCTGCTGCGCAGGGCCGCCCTGTCAGCCGAATTTGCCCTGGCGCAGTACCTGGTCAAGGGCCTGGCGGCCGGCGACCAGGAAATGGTCAGCGAGGCCGAGGGAATGCTGGAGAGCCTTGCCAGCGACATCGCCGAATTCGGCGGCCAGCCAATCAGCGTCGAACCCCTGCCGGCCAAGAGCACCCCTGCTGCGGGCGTCGAGGTTCCGGCACCCGCCACGGCACCCGCGCCCGCCGGTACCTCGACTCTCCCGGCGTCCGCGGGCGGCAGTTCTGCGGTCAGTCCTGCAGTTACCGTCATCCCCGTCCCGGCCGAACCAGCGGCAACTGCCATACCGGATGTGCAGGTGCCACCGGAAGGGCCGTCACAACCCGCCGTCCACGTGGCACCTACCCCGGCAGAGCCGCCCGCTGCGGGCGCTGAGCCCATAGAGGCGCCGTCCACTGAAGCCAAAGGTCCGGACGATACGTCCACCGCGGCCATTTCGGTCATCAACGCGAACCGGGGCTAAGCGGGACAGGCCCTGCCCCTTGGGGCCCTACGTTCGCCGTTCCCCATCTGGGGCCGGCCTCAAGGCCTGGTAAGCGCAGCGGAAACGATTCCTTCCAGTTCGGCGGCGGTCCCAAGGTCGTGCGGCCGGACCACTGCATTGTCAGCAACGTAGAAGAATGCGGCCCGCACGTCCTCCAGGGGAACATCCTTGAGTCGCGCCCATGCCAGCCGGTAGACCGCCAACTGTGTCGCGCGGGTCTTCAGCTGCCCGGCGGATGGCCGGCGGCCGGTCTTCCAGTCCACCAGGTCCCATCGCCCATCGGCGTCCTGGAACACGGCGTCCACCCGGCCGCGAACCACCACTTCCCCAACCCGGGTTTCCACTGGAACCTCAACGAAGGCCGGTGACCTGTCAGCCCAAGGGGAAGCCTTGAAGGTTGCCACCATTTCATCCAGGTCGTAGGCAGCATCGATATGGTCGTCCGAACCCGGGGCTTCGCCGAGGTCCAGCATGCCGGCCCTGCCGAAATACTCCTCCACCCAGGCGTGGAAAGCCGTGCCCTTCCGCGCGGACATGCCGGGTTCCCGCGGCACGGGGCGGCGCAGCCGGCCGAGCACCGCCTGGGGGTCGTCTCCGAGGTCAACAAGGGTGGAAGCTGAAATATGGGTGGGCAGGTGCACGTCCTGGCCACTTGACCTCCTTGCCCTTCGCTCCAGCAGCAGCGCAGCTTCGCGTGCCCAGCCTGCCGCTGCCCCCGTGAGGCCGGGCAACGGACTGCTTTCCTGCCGGGGACTGCTTGCCGGCCCTGACTGCTCCCCCCGGACCAGCTGGCCAGTGCCGGTGCCGATGCCGGTGCCAGTGCCGGTGCCCAGGATTCCGAGGACCCGCTGCGCCGCCGCTTCCATGGCTCCCCTGCGCCCCGGGGCCAGCCGCAGGCGCTCACCCGTTCGTGGGTCCACGGGTCCTTCAAGGGGATCGTAGGGCCAGCGGGCTTCCTCCATTTCCAGCGTCAGTGGGCTCCGGTCAGGCAGTGCTGCCTCCTCGAGCGACAGCGGATGGACCACCGCATTCGCGGGTGCTCCGCCGTCGGCCGGATGCGTCAGGGCTTCCAGCTCCGCAAGGAACGGAGACATCTCCGCGCGTCCGGCGCGTGATCCCACCCACGCTGCGCTGGACACCCACAGGACATGCTTGGCCCTGGTGTAGGCCACATAAGCGAGCCTCCGTTCCTCCGACTCGCCGTGGGCCTGGACGCCGGCCTTGTAATCTTTTTCCGCGTCCAGCCAGCCTTTCTGGTCCGGCTGGTCGAGGTCCCACTGGGGCAGATCTGCCCGGTCACCGCGAAGGGGCCATGGCAGGGCAGCAGAGCCGCTGCTCCAGCGGGAGTCCCGGTCGCTGGGGAAAGCGCCCGCGTTCATCCCCGGGACAAACACAACGTCCCACTCCAGGCCCTTCGAAGCATGCACCGTGAGCAGCTGCACGGCTTCCCGGTTTACGTCGCTGGCCGGCGCTTCCAGGCCGTTTTCTTCCGCCGACGCAGCCTCCAGCCAGGACAGGAAAGCGAGGATGTCCACCCGCTGGGAGGTACGGAGGAAGCCTGCGGCCGCGTCCTGGAAGGCATCGAGGTTGCGGCGGGCCTGGTGGATGCTGATTCCGGGCCGCGCTGCCACTTCGATGTCCAGCAGCATGGCCCGTTCCACCTCCCCCAGGAGCGTGGTGAGGTCATCACCGAGGTAACCGCGCAGTTGCCGCAGCTCGGCTGACAACCTGGCCAGCCTGCTGCGCGCATCCGGGCCCAGCGTGCGGCCATTCGACGAGGTCCACCCTTCCCGCGGCAGGAATTCCAGGGCCTCCACCAGGCTGGCCCCGTCCGTCAGGTCACCTTCGAGGATGGGGGCATCTGCTTCGTCGCTGTCGGTGTCCTCGATGTCGTTATCGAACCCCTGCGCAGCCTTTCCCCGGCTTCGTGCCAGCTGGCTGGACCAGTCACGCAGTGCCATGAGGTCGGCCGGCCCTATCCGCCACCGGGCTCCTGCGATAAGCCGCATGAGGGCATCAGACCGGCCGGGATCGGCAAGGACGCGCAATGTGGCTACCAGGTCCACGATCTCCGGGGTGTCCAGGAGCCCGCCAAGGCCCACGATTTCGTAGGGGATCCCCCGGGCTTCGAACTGCCGCCGCACCGGCTCCATCTGCGCCCGCCGGCGGCACAGCACGGCGAGCGCCGGGGGCTCAGCCGTACCGTCCGGCTTCAGCTCAAAGTCCGTCACCCGGTACTTCAGGACATCATCAGCCAGCGCAGCAGCCTCCTCCACGTCGCTGGCGAAACGCCCCAGCACCACAGTTCCGTCCACTGCGTAGGGGCTCGGCTGCAGCGGCGGTACTTCAGCAGCGGCTGGCCTGCTCCCGGCAGGTCCATGGTGTGCAGCTGTCCGGCCCAGGGATTGGGACATGACGTTGGCCGCCGCGAGGATGGACCGGCCGTTCCGCCATGCAGTGGTCAGGTAGGAGGTTGGGGCGGGCGCCCAGCCGGCTCCTTCCTCCGATCCGCCGGTGCGCACGGGAAACTCCCGAACGAAGTGGAACAACTGCCCTGCCGAAGCGCCCCGAAAACCATAGATCGACTGGTTGGGGTCGCCGACCGCCGTCACGGCATGACCGCCGCCAAAGAGGCGGGAAAAGAGCACCAGCTGGGCATACGACGTGTCCTGGAATTCGTCGAGCAGAACCACCTTGTACCGTTGCCGCTCCATCTGGGCTGCCAGGGGAACATCCTGCGCCACTTTGGCAGCAAGGGCCACAAGGTCGCCGAAGTCGAGTGCCCCGCGGGCTCGTTTGGCGGCGGCATAGCGGCCCACCATGTCGGCAACGCTTGCCCTGGTTCGCAGCATGCCGCCGAGATCCGAGGCCGCCTTCGGCGGGTTCCTCTTCTTGTCCACCAGGTACGGCAGGGATTCAAATTCCGACAGGCGCGCCATGAGCCACGCTTCCACATCTTCGGGTTCCTGGAGGTGCTCGGCGCATTCTCCGGCCAGCTGGATGACGGCCTTCACCAGGGTGGACTTGGCCGCGCGGAAGTGCTGGTATTCGCCGTCGTAGGCTTCAACCACCTCGCTGGCCAGCTGCCAGGCCTGCGCACCGCCGAGCAGAACCACGTCCCGCTCCACGCCCAACCGCAGCCCGTAGTCGGAAACGACGCCGCTGGCGAATGAGTGGTAGGTGGACACCTTGGGCTCCAGGGCGTCGCTGCTGGGCAGGCCCTCAGGAAAGACGCCGTGCCCGGTGTCCTTGGCGGCGAGACGCTGCAGCGCCAGGAGTTTTGACCGGATCCTGCTGGCGAGTTCGCCCGCAGCCTTCCGCGTGAAGGTCACGCCCAGGACTTCCTCAGGGGTAACCCATCCGTTGGCCACGAGCCATACCACCCGGTCCGCCATTGTGGCGGTTTTTCCCGATCCAGCGCCGGCGATGACCAGCCGCGGCGCCAAGGGGGACGAGATGATGGCGGATTGCTCCGGCGTGGGAGTGTTCTTTTCGCCGAGCAGCACAGAGAGTTCTTCCGGGCTGAAGCGTACGGCCGGGACGGCGTCAGCAAGAGGCAGTGCCGCGCTCATTCGGTCACCTGACGTCCGCGTACACACAGCGGGCATACCTCGGGGAGGCGGCAGCCATGGCCGCCATGGCTGCCCTTGGCGGGATCGTGCCGCGCTGTGAATTCACTTCCACCCATCACGGCGGCGGCCTCCTTGACCATGTCCATTGCCCAGTTCTCCTGCGGGTCGAGTGGTTCCTGCTGTTGGATGGCTGGGCTTTTTGCACTGGTCCCGAGCTGCGCCAGAACCGCCCCGCCGGACAGGCCCTGCCCGCCGCCGGAGCCGGCGTCGAACCCGCCGGCGAGCACTGCTGCCTGGTAGGCGCCAAGCTGCGGATGGCGGGACAGCTCGTCCTTGCCCGGCTGCCTTTTTCCGGTCTTGAGGTCCACCACCACCAGCCGGCCTTCGCCATCGATTTCCAGCCGGTCCACCTGGCCGCGGAGTACCGCGTCCCTCGGCGGGGCTTCATCGACCACCACGTGGCCAAGGGCCACCTCGAAGTCCTTCTCCACACCCAGCAGGCTGCGGCCTTCGCCCCTCATGGACAGCACATAGTGTGCCAGCTTCCGCACCATTGCCTCCGCACGCTGGAAGTCCAGCCGGCCCTCCCAGTTGTCCTTCATGCCGAGCGCAGGCCAGCGCCGCACGAGTTCAGCCACGTACTCGGATCCGGAGGCGTCCGGCATGTCCTGGGCGATCGCATGCACCAACGTGCCCAGGCTCCGGGCGAAGTCGGTGGCAGGCTCCCCTCCTGCTGCCTGGACAAACCAGTCCAACGGCGACTTTTGCACCGTCTCCACCTTTGACGGGGACACGGACACAGTTCCGCCCGGCGGGACCACAGCCTCGGCGGTGGTCAACGGGGCCAGCCCCCACCAGCTGTCGGGGTGTGCTCCGGCCACGGCAGGTTCGGCCGCGGCAAGATGCGCCAGAACCCTGGCGGCTTCTGCAGCCTGCGGTGTGCCGCCGTCGAGCTGGGCATGCTGCCGGAGCTCGGCAACCAGGGCGCGCAGCGTCATGGGCCGTTCCACCTGGGTGAAAGCCCGGCCCTCATCCTCCGGCCCCAGCGGTGCAACAAAATCCAGGAACGACGACGGCTGGTCATCCTCCGATGAGACCGCGGTGCAGACCAGCAGTTCCCGTGCCCTGGACACCGCCGTGGAGAAGCTGCGCAGTTCGTCATAGCGGATATCCCGGAGCCGGCTCAGCGGATCACGCTGGAGGGCATACTCGGGGCCATGTTCCACCGCATCCGCGTACAGGGTACTGCCGAGCAGTTCACCGCGGAGCCTGGTATTTGGCCATACCCCCTCCTGCAGCCCCGCAATGATCACCACGGGCCACTGCCGGCCCGCCGCACTGGCCGGCGTCATCAGCTCCACAGCGTCATCGAGCTGGGCTCGGGCAGCGAGGGTGTCCATGGGAAGCTCCTGGTTAAGGAGGTACTCCAGGAACTGTTCTGGACCAGCACCCGGCACCTGGTCCACATAGCGTTCCGCCGTATGGAAGAGCGCCATCATTGCGTCCAGGTCGCGGTCGGCCCGGGACCCATGGGGTCCTCCTGACAAAGCCGTCTCTGTCCAGGCCGACGACAGCCCCGTTGAATCCCAGAGTGCCCAGAGCACCGACTCGGCATTGGCGCCCGGCAGCCCGGCCGCCTCCCGCCCCGCACGGATCATCCGCGCCGTGCGCCGTGCGGCGCGGCCCTCGATCCCCAACGCACCCAGCGCTCCGGGTTCAAGCAGGGCCTGGACCAGCAGCGCATCACTGGCACGGCCTCCGCCGCCGAGGAGTTCCTCGCGCCGCAATGACTGCCGGAGCCTGCGCAGCTCAATGGAGGTAGCGCCCCCGATCCGTGAGGTGAGCAGGGACACCGCAGCTTCGGGAGTCAGAAGCTCAGGATCCAGTGCGATGGCGAACGCATCCAGGAGCGGCCGTACAGCTACTTCGTCCCGGACCGCGGATTCCGCCACTGGCACGCGTACGGGAATACCCTGGCCGGACAGATAGCGCTGCAGCTCACTGACTTGGCCGCCGTTGCGCACGATGACGGCCATATCCGCCAGGTCCCGGTTGTGGTTTATGTGCTGGTCCAGGATCCGCTGGGCAACGTACCGCAGCTCGTGCACTGGGGTAGGTACCAGGTGGGCCTCCACGCTGCCGGGCCCGCCGTCATGTTCAGGCTGTTGCAGGCGGCGGGCCAGTTGCCCGCCTGCCCGCTGGGATATGCGGCCCGCGACGTTCAACCATGCCTCTGCAACCGCCGGCGCCAGGCCATGCGCATGCCACAGCGGACGCTCGAGGACTGACGGCCGGCCGGCCAACAGCCGGGGCAGTTCAGCCACCAAATCGGGCCGGGCCCCCCGGAATCCCTGGACCACCGTGTCCGGGGACGACGTCACGTAGCAGTCCTGCCCGGCAGCGATATCCGCCAGCAACTCGAAGATGGCGGGGTTTGCTTCCTGGATATCGTCCACCAGGACAACCTCCAGCCTGGCACGTTCGGCAGCGAGGAACTCCGGTGCGTCCTGGAAGATTTGCCGGGCAGCTGTGATGATCCCGGCGGGGTCGAAGGCTTCGGGCATCCGCAGGTCCAGAACGTCCCGGTATTCAGCGTAGAGCGCTGCTGCGGCTTTCCAGTCCGGCCGGCCGCAGGCATCCGCCAACTGGGCAAGGTCTTCAGCCGTGCGGCCCGATTCGATGATGCGGTCGAAGAGTTGCCGCACCTCCTGGCGGAAGCCCCTGGTTTCCAGGGCGCCATCAAGATCCGACGGCCACGGCAGTTCCAGTCCCGGCAGCCTGTGGCCCTCGAGGAGTTCCTTGATGATGAGGTCCTGTTCGGGACCTGACAGAAGGCGCGGCGGCCTGGGCAGCGGTATGACACCTTCGGCCTTGGCACGGCGGATCAGGTCGAATGCATACGACGCCCAAGTCCTGGCCGGAGTGGTGCTGAGGCTCCTGTCCAGCCGGGCAGTGAAGCGGTCCCGCAGGAAATCGGCGGCAAGACGCGTGGGTGCAAGGATCAGGGTGCGTTCGGGGTCCACTCCGTCGCGGAGAACCCGCTGGACGGCGGCCTCGACGAGGACGGTGGTCTTTCCCGTGCCCGGCGCACCTGGAACCAGGACTGGTCCGGAGCCTTGGGCGACGTCAACGGCTGCCTGCTGGTCCGGTGTGAGCCGCAGTGATTCCGCGTGCACCCGCCGGGGCGGGAGCAACCGAAGGGCGGGGGCGGCCGGCAGGGCGCTGTTGCCCTCCCGGTCTCGTGTGGCGGGGGAAGCCGGCCTCCGCCCTGCTTCCGGTTCTTGCCGGTGCGGGTCCCAGGGGCCGGTCAAAGGAATTGTTACGGTCACAAAACCATTCCATCATCAGGCACCGACAACCTGTGAAGCCGACGCTCCAGTTCCTCGGCGACTGCGTCGATGCCGTCAAAATCACTCTCCGTCGGCGCCCACCGTGCGGTGGTCAAGTCCACCCGCCACCGCCCCTCCCCGGTACGGAGGTAAGACCTGTAGTCGCCAACCAGCGGAGTACCTTCCTCAAGGTAAAGGAGCAGGGCCTCGGCTTCGTGCCCGTGGGGCGCCTGGCCATTGGCTTTCAGGACGCGCCACCAAGGGGCGCCGCCGCCATGATGGCTCATTACGGAACCTACCTGGCGTGGACCGCCGGAACCCAGGAGCTCGGCAACGTCACCGTAGGATACGGCCGTCCCTGCCGGCACCAGCCTCACGACGGCCAGGACGGCTTGGACGTACTCATTCCGCATTGATCCAATCTATCGTCAGTGGCGCTCCACGGAATTGTCGGTGGGTCCCCTTAGCGTTGAAGCATGAGTTCCTGGAACACCCTCCCCCGAGCAGCCTTCGACCTGGAAACCACCGGCCGCAATTCGCGCGCGGCGAGAATCGTCACGGCCTCGATTACTGTGGTGGATCACCAGGGTGAGGTCATCAAGGAGCACGAGTGGCTGGCCGATCCGGGCGTGGAGATACCCGTGGAGGCAAGCGACGTCCACGGCATCACCACAGAACAGGCCAGGCGGGACGGCCGCCCTGCCCATGAGGTCACGCGTGAGGTCGCCGCAGTACTGCAGGAACTGTTCGATTCCGGCACCCCGGTGATCGCATTTAACGCGAGCTACGACTTCACGGTTCTCGCGGCCGAATCCGCAAGGTACGGGATTCCGCAGCTGTCCCGTTTCCCGGTCCTGGATCCCTACATCATGAACAAGCAGGTTGACCGCTACCGCAAGGGGAAGCGGACGCTCACCGCACTGTGCGAAGAGTACGGCGTGGTTCTGGACAATGCGCACACCTCCGCAGCGGACGCCCTGGCTACCCTCAGGGTGTTGGATGCAATGGCAGGCAAGTTCCCCAAGCTGATGATGCCGGCCAGCCAGCTGCACCAGCTTCAGGTGGACTGGGCGGTCAGCCAGGCATCGGACTTCCAGGAATACCTCCGCAAGACGAAGCCGGCCGCCGTGATCGAGGGAGACTGGCCGGTGCTGCCCCCGCAGGACGCGACGGCAGCTGGTTTCTAGGGCTTCTGCATACGCCCTTTTGGGAGACATGTCACAGTCACGTCGCTTAACAAAGTTCCGGGCCGCGACAAGGGCATCATTCGCCTGAGCCGCGGGTGGGACCTCCAACTGCCCGCCCTAACGACGGTCTGACGCAATTTCCTTCGCCTTGCGACTGAATGACGTCCCGATTCTTCACCTGAGCCCCGGTATTCACCCAAGTGAGACAATAAAGTTTTGCGGTCACCCCTGCCCCGGACAGCTGGACCAGCGCCGGGCAGGTGCCAGGCGCCACAGCGCTGCCTTGCGGCCCGGTCGACTTATGCCTCATATGAAAGTGACAACCTGATGAAAATCAAAGCGATGAAGTGGCTCACTACCGCTCCCGTTGCACTGGCCCTCGCGGTTTCCCTCGCAGCCTGCGGTGGCGGGTCTTCACAGCCCAGCGGCTCCCCCACGGACGCCCTGAAGGGCAGTGACCAGCAGACGCTGGACAAGTACACCACCGCCGACGTCACCCCCCTCGACAAGATTGATAAGAGCAAGCTCGGCCTCATCACCGAGGGCACCCTGCGCGTGGGAACGTTGTCAGACGCCCCGCCCAATATCTTCGTTGATTCCTCGGGCAAGTTCACTGGCTACGATAATGAGCTTCTGCGGGCGATGGCTGACAAGCTGGGGCTCAAGGTCGAGTTCGCCTCCACCAAGTTCCAGGCGCTTCTCAGCCAGGTAAAGAACAAGCAGTTCGATGTGGGATCCTCCTCGATTTCCACCACGGACGCCCGCCGTGAAACGGTTGCCTTCACCAATGGTTATGACTTCGGTTACATGGCCCTCGTGACCAAAGAAGACGCCAAGGTCCAGACATTCGCGGAACTGAAGAGCGGCCTCCGCATTGGCGTCGTTAGCGGCAGTGTTCAGGAAGACTACGTCAAGAACACCCTGAACATTGAGCCTGTTTCCTTCCCCGACTACAACACCGTTTTCGCCAGCCTGAAGAGCGGCCAAGTCGACGCCTGGGTGTCTCCGTCCCAGCAGGCAACCGGCCAGGTCAAGCCGGGTGACGGCACGAAAATCGCCGAGAAGAAGCTCAACACCCAGAATTTCACCGCTTACGCCGTTGCCAAGGACAACCCTGCCCTGCTCGAAGCGCTGAATTCGGCCCTTGATGCCATCGTTGCCGATGGCACCTGGTCCAAGCTGACTGCCGAGTGGTACACGGACCGCCCGACGGCTGCCGAGCAGACCCCCGAGGGTTGGAAGCCGGGCAGCAAGGCCGTCAAGATCCCAGCGAAGTAGACACCGGCTACCCAGAAAAGATAGCGACGCCATATGGATTTCCTGACACGACTCGGAGAGACCTTCCTTGACTGGGAGAAGATCGCTGAGGTTCTGCCAAGCATGTTCGCTGTGGGCCTGCCCAATACGTTGGTCCTTGCGATCACTTCGGGACTCATCGGGGCCTTCGCCGGCCTGGTCCTGGCTCTCATGGGAATTTCGCGGAATCCTGTGGCACGGTGGGCCGCCCGGGTGTACACAGACGTATTTCGTGGACTCCCGGCCGTCCTCACCATCCTGGTCATCGGCCTTGGATTCGGACCAATATTCCGCGAGATGACGGGCAGCAACAGCCCCTACCCCATGGGCGTTGCGGCTCTGTCGCTCATGGCCGCCGCGTACACGGGTGAAATCTTCCGTTCCGGCATTCAGAGCGTAGACAAGGGGCAGCTCGAGGCGTCACGCGCCCTGGGATTCGGCTACGGTGCGTCCATGCGCTTGGTGGTGGTTCCCCAAGGCATCCGCCGCGTGCTTCCTGCCCTCATGAACCAGTTTATTGCGCTGATCAAGGATTCCTCATTGGTCTTCACCTTGGGCTTGCTGGCCACGGAACGGGAACTGTTCCAAATCGGCCAAGACGCCGCCGCCCGCAGCGGTAACCTGTCGCCATACGTGGCAGCTGCCATATTCTACCTGGCCATGACCATCCCGCTCACTCACCTGGTCAACTACATCGACGCCCGGCTGCGCAGCGGCCGGCCCGAAAAGAAAGAACCGGACGACGCCGCGGCCGTCGTTGGAAAGGGAGCCCAGGCATGACCGGTTTCGCGTCAGGAACGCTGAGCGCCAAGAACATCCACCTTTCCTTCGGCAGCAACCATGTGCTGCGGGGAATCGACCTGCACGTTCCCCAGGGCACCACGGCGTCGGTCATAGGCCCGTCGGGTTCGGGAAAGTCCACCCTGCTGCGGGTCATGAACCGGCTGATCGAACCCGAGCAGGGGGACATCCTGCTGGATGGCCGCTCCGTCCTGAAGGACAATCCCGACGAACTCCGCCGCCGGATCGGCATGGTGTTCCAGCAGTTCAACCTGTTCCCCCACAAGACGGTTGAGGAAAACGTCTCGCTGGCCCTGCGTAAGCTGCGCAAGCTCTCCAAGGAGGAAGCGCGCAGCGAGGCACTGGAACAGCTGGACCTGGTGGGCCTGAAGCACAAGGCCGATTCCCGCCCGGCCAACCTTTCCGGCGGCCAGCAGCAGCGCGTGGCCATCGCCCGTGCGCTGGCCATGAAGCCTGAGGTCATGTTCTTCGACGAGGCAACCTCTGCCCTGGACCCCGAATTGGTCAAGGGGGTCCTGGCCCTGATGACGGACCTCGCCAAGGGCGGCATGACCATGGTGGTGGTGACCCACGAAATGGGCTTCTCCCGCAACGTCTCCGACGCCGTGACGTTCATGGATGCCGGCGTAGTGGTGGAGTCCGGGCCGCCGGAGCAGCTCTTCACCGCGCCAAAGACTGACCGGCTCAAGGACTTCCTCTCGGACGTCCTCTGACGCCTGAGGCAGTAAAAGAAATCCCCGGCTGCAGCTGCAGCCGGGGATTTCTGCGTCCAGCCCCGCGAGATGGCATTTAAGGACAGTCCCACGGAAGGGAATTGGCCTTAAGTGCCATCTCGCGGGGAAGCACGACGGCGGAGCTAGCCCTGGGCGGCTGCGGCCGCCTTCGCCGCGGCCGGCAGTGCATCGTAGACCCGGTTCATCGCGTCGTCGTCGTGCGCGGCGGAGAGGAACCAGGCCTCGAAGACCGACGGCGGCAGGTAGACCCCGGAGTCGAGCATCGAGTGGAAGAACGGCGCGTAACGGAACGCCTCCTGAGCCTGGGCGTCGGCGTAGTTGTGGACGCCGTGGGCTGAGGTTCCGAAGGCCACCGAGAAGAGGTTTCCGGCGAACTGGATCGAGTGGTCCACTCCTGCGGAATCCAGCGCGTTGGAGACGGCGGAGGAAAGTTCCAGGGAACGGACGTCGATGAACGAGTAGACGTCGCGGGTGGCGTGGGTCAGGGTGGCAACGCCGGCGGCCATGGCCACCGGGTTTCCTGACAAGGTGCCCGCCTGGTAGACGGGGCCGGTGGGCGCCAGGTAGTCCATGACGTCGGCGCGGCCGCCGAGGGCCGCCGTCGGCATTCCACCGCCGATGACCTTGCCGAACGTCAGCAGGTCAGGCGTCCACGGGTCCTGGGCATCCGGCGCGCCCCCGGTGAGGCCCCAGTAGCCCGAGTAACCAGTCCGGAAGCCGGTCAGGACCTCATCGACGATGAGGAGCGCGCCATGCTCGCGGGTGATCTTTGAGAGGCCGAGGTTGAATCCCTCGGCAGGGGTGACCACGCCCATGTTCGCCGGCGCGGCCTCGGTGATGACGGCAGCGATATTGGGGCCGTGCACAGCGAAGGCTTCCTTGACGGCAGCGAGGTCGTTGTAGGGCAGCACCAGGGTCTCCGCGGCGGTTGCTTCCGTGACACCGGCGGAGCCGGGCAGGGCAAGGGTTGCCAGGCCGGAGCCTGCCGCAGCCAGCAGTCCGTCCAGGTGGCCGTGGTAGCAGCCGGCGAACTTGATGATGAGGTTGCGCCCGGTGAATCCGCGGGCCAGCCGGACGGCGGTCATGGTGGCCTCGGTGCCCGTGGACACCATCCGAAGGCGTTCGACGGCGGGGACGCGCTCCTGCACGATCTCCGCCAGGTTGGCCTCGTCCGGGGTGGACGCGCCAAAGGAGAGCCCACGGTCAACGGCCGCGTGGACCGCATCCAGCACGGCAGGGTGGGCGTGTCCCAACAAGGCCGGGCCCCAGGAGCAGACCAGGTCAACGTATTCTTTGCCATCGGCATCCGTCAGGTACGGTCCCTTGGCGGAGACCATGAAGCGCGGCGTCCCGCCCACAGAGCCAAAGGCCCGCACCGGCGAGTTAACGCCGCCCGGCATCAGCTGGCGGGCGCGGTCGAAGAGTGCCTCGTTGCGAGGATTGCTGGAAGTCATGGTTCCTATTCTCTCAGTTGGCCGGCAAGCTCAGTCAGCCGGCGAGCAGTTCGGCAACGCGCGGGGCCACCGCGGTGCCCATCAGTTCGATGGAGCGCATCATGGCGGAGTGTGGCAGCGGACCGTTGCTGTATTTCAGGTCGAACCGGTCCACGCCGAGGTTCCGCTTCAGCCGGACGATTTTCCGGGCCACGGTCTCGGGTGATCCCACGTACAGTGCGCCTTCGGCGGAACACAGTGCGTCGAATTCGCCCCGGCCGGCCGGACCCCACCCGCGCTCGGCACCAAGCTTGTTCCGCAGGGCAAGCCAGTGCGGGAACAGCTCTTCCCGTGCCTGCTCATCCGTGTCGGCAACATGGCCGGGCGAATGTGTGGCCACCTGCTGCATGGGGTGGCCGTACTTGCCCATCGCCTCCCGGTAGAGGTCGGCCAGGGGCCGGAACCCCCGTGGCTGGCCGCCGATGATCGCGAAAATAATCGGGTACCCGTACTCGGCGCAGCGCAGCACGGATTCCGGCGTGCCGCCCACGCCGATCCACGTGGGCAGCAGGTGGTGCTCCAGGGGCGGATAGACGCTCAACCCGTGCAGGGCGGGACGCGTGCGCCCCTCCCAGTGCACGGGCTTTTGCGCCCGGACCTTGCTGAACAGCTCGAGTTTTTCCTCGAACAGGACCTCGTAGTCGGCAAGGTCCAGCCCGAACAGCGGGAAGGATTCCACGAAGGATCCGCGCCCGAGCATCACTTCGGCCCGGCCATTGGAGATGGCGTCCACGGTGGAGAAGCGCTGGAACACCCTGATGGGATCGTCGGAGCTGAGGACCGTCACCGCGGAGCCCAGCCGGATGCGGGATGTGCGCGCCGCGGCGGCAGCCAGGAAGACCTCCGGCGCGGACACTGCGTAGTCCTTGCGGTGGTGCTCCCCCACGCCAAAGGCATGGAGTCCGACGGCGTCCGCCAGTTCCGCCTGCTCCAGCAGCTGGCGCAGGACCAGGGCGTGCGGCTGCGGGCTGCCGTCCGGGTTCTCCCCAACATCGCCGAAGGTGTTAAGGCCGAGGAGGATTCGGTCCTCCCCCACCGGTGCGGTTGGTGACGCGGAAGGGTCGGTCACCGTGTTTCCGTCAGCCAGCCGGCCAGTTCGGCGGCCCAGTAGGTGAGCACCGTGTGGGCTCCTGCCCGCCGGATGCCCAGTACGGATTCGGTGATGGCGGCCCGGCGGTCGATCCATCCGTTGGCGGCGGCGGCTTCGATCATGGCGTATTCGCCGGAGATCTGGTACGCGGATACGGGCACCGGGCTCATCGCGGCGACGTCCGCCACGATGTCCAGGTAGCTCATGGCCGGCTTGACCATGATGATGTCTGCACCCTCGGCAAGGTCCAGTTCCACCTCGCGCAGGGCTTCGGTGCGGTTGCCCGCATCCATCTGGTAGGTCCGCCGGTCGCCCCTGAGCTGGGAGTCCACCGCTTCACGGAACGGCCCGTAGAACGCGGAGGCGTACTTCGCGGAGTAGGCGATAACGGAGGTGTTGACGTGGCCGGCCTCATCCAGGGCTGAGCGGATGGCGGCGATCTGGCCGTCCATCATGCCGGAAGGGCCCAGCATGTGGGCACCTGCCTCTGCCTGGGCAACGGCCATCCTGGCGTAGATCTCCACGGTGCGGTCGTTGTCCACGTAACCGTCGGCGTCGAGCACGCCGCAGTGGCCGTGGTCGGTGAATTCGTCCAGGCAGACATCGCTCATGATCACCAGGTCATCGCCCACTTCCGCGCGGACGTCCCGGATGGCCTTGTTCAGCACGCCCTTGGGGTCCAGCGACGCGGTGCCTTCGGCGTCGCGGGTTTCCGGGATGCCGAAGAGCATGATGCCGCCCAGGCCGAGCTCAACGGCCTCGGCGGCGGCCCGCTTCAGGGTGTCGGTGGTGTGCTGGACCACGCCGGGCATGGAGGTGATGGGGTTGGGCTCGGTGAGGCCCTCCCTGATGAAGGCCGGAAGGATGAGTTCGGCCGGGGACAACCGGGTTTCGGCGGTCAGCCGGCGCATGGCGGGGGTGGTGCGCAGGCGGCGGGGGCGTTGGTTGGGGAAAGTCATGGATCCTGTCCTTCGCGTTGATTATGAAGCTGGGGAAGCGCTGCTGGTCACCGTCAGGGCGGGTTGAGGGCCTTCGCGACGGCGGCCACCAGCCCGTCCGGTGTGGGCTCTGCCGCCACCTCAGCGACCTCAAGGCCCAGGCCAGCGGCCTCGTCCGCCGTCGAACGGCCAATGGCGATGAGCCGGCAGCCCGCGATCGGCCCGAGGGCAGCGATGCGCCGCGCGGCGCTGGGCGAGGCGGCGATCACCGCGGCTATACGTCCTGCGGCGATGTCCGCGGCTGCGGTTTCCGGCGTCAGGAGGGAGTACGACGGCGGCTGGGGACCGGCGTCGCCGTCCTCCGCCTGCACGGCAAGCCTCCGTTCCGCTGCCGCCGGGTAGTCGACGGTGCGGTAGGCAGTCACGGCGGTGACGGTGCCTGCCGCTTCCAGTCCCGCCGCCAGTGTTCCGGCTGCGATGTCCGCCTGCGGCAGCAGGATCCTGCCGCCGCAGGACCAGACGGCAAGCAGGCCGGCAGCCGACTGCTCTCCGGGCGGCGTCAGCTCCACCGTAAGGCCGCCCGCCTCCAGCAGCCGGCGCGTCGCGGGACCGACGGCGGCGATCCGCGTCCCCGAAGGAACCAGTTGGTCCAGGCGGAGGCCGCGTTCGGCAGCCTTTTCCATCAGGACGTGCACTGTTGTGGCGCTGCTGACCACCAGCCAGTCGAAGGCGCCCGCGGCCAGCGCGTCGCAGGCGACGTCCAGCGCGTGCTGGTCCGGCGCCCTCTCGAAGTCGATGAGCGGGAGCAGCACAGGCTGGGCACCGGCTGCCTTCAATGCCTCCACCAGGGCTCCCGATCGTTCCGGGCTGCGCGTAATCAGGACCCGGACCCCGCCAAGCGGCATGCCACCGGCCGGTTCTTGGGATCCGGATCTGCTGGAGGGCTGCATCATTGCCAGGTTCAGGACGCCTGCAGGTCCGCGATGTCGGCGGCTCCGGCGGCAAGGAGGACCTCCGCCAGTTCGATGCCCAGCAGGGTGGCGCCGACCTCGGTCAATCCGTCCGTGGCGCGCTTGTCCCGCACGGTGGCGGTGCCATCCACAGCACACACCACGGCTTCAAGATGCAGCATGCTGCCCTTCCGGTAGGCGTAGGCACCCACCGGAGCTGCGCAGCCTGCCTCGAGCCGGGCCAGCAGGGCGCGTTCGGCCGTGACGGCAAGGCGGGTGTCGGGGTCGTCCAGCGCGGCGAGGGCCTGCGCCAGGACCTCACGTGAGCCGTCAGCGGAGCCGGCCTTGGCCGGGGCATCTGCCGTCCGGCACTCGATGGCCAGTGACCCTTGTCCTGCTGCGGGCAGCATCACGTCGGTTTCCAGGTATTCGGAGACCGCGTCGAGGCGGCCGATCCGCTCCAGGCCGGCGGCCGCGAGCACCACTGCGTCCAGGTCGCAGGACTTACCCGGCACCACCTGGTCGGTGGAGTTTCCCGGCAGCCCGGGAACGCGGCCCAGGCGGGTGTCCACGTTGCCGCGGATGTCCACGATGTCCAGGTCCGCGCGGGCGGCACGCAACTGGGCTGCACGCCGTGGCGAACCGGTGCCAACGCGGGCTCCGGCCGGCAGGTCGGCCAGCTTCAGTCCGTCGCGGGCGCACAGGACGTCGCGGACGTCCACGCGGCGCGGAGTGGCGGCGAGGCTCAGCCCTACTGCAGCCCCTGTGGGCAGGTCCTTGAGCGAGTGGACGGCAACGTCGCACTCATTGCGCAGCAGCGCGTCGCGCAGGGCGGCAACAAAGACGCCGGTGCCGCCCATCTGCGACAGCGACCCCGTGAGGACGTCACCGTCAGTGCGGACGTGCACCAGTTCCACCGCGAAACCTCCGACGGCGGCCAGCTGGTCCGCGGTCTGCCGGGTCTGGGTGAGCGCCAGCTTGCTGGCGCGCGTTCCGATCCGGACTGTCACGGCCGGGCCGTTTCGCCGGCACTGCCGGACGGGTACGGGTCATGGCCGGTGCCCACAGTGGTGTCGGCCCCTGCGATGGTGGGCTTTTCGCCGCGGAAGTTGGCGCAGCATCCCGGCCGGCAGACGTCATACCAGGGGCCAAGATCCGTCAAGGCAGGGCGGTCGGTGATGTTGTTGGCCACCGTCCGCTCGCAGATGAGGTCCACCAGGCCGCCAACGAACTTCCGGTGCGTACCGGGGGTGGGGACACGGGTGGCGGCAAGGCCCAGGTTGGCGCAGGTTTCCATCGCTTCGGTGTCCAGGTCCCAGACAACTTCCATGTGGTCGCTGACGAAGCCGAGCGGAACGATCACGATGCCCTTGACGCCCTGGCCGGCCAGTTCCTCGATGGCGTCGTTGATGTCCGGTTCCAGCCACGGCACGTGCGGGGCACCGGAACGGGACTGGTACACCAGGGACCACGGTGCGGTCAGCCCGGATTCGTTCTGGACCCGCTCAATTACGGCTGCTGCGTTGGCGAGGTGCTGGGCAACGTAGGCGGAGCCTTCCTCGAACTCGCGCGGTTCACCCTCGGACCGGCCCGCAGCCTCGGCGTCGCGTGTGGGGATGGAGTGGGTGGCGAACAGGATGTGGATGGGGGCGTCCGGGCTGCCCGCTTCAGCGAGCTTGGCGCGAACGTTGGACAGGCCGGCAGCGGTTCCCTCCACGAACGGCTCCACGAAACCGGGGTGGTCGAAGTACTGCCGGACCTTGTCCACTTCGAGTTTGCCGTCCAGGCCCGTCTCCGTCAGCGCCATGCCGATGTCCTCGCGGTACTGGCGGCAGCTGGAGTAACAGGAGTAGGCACTCGTGGTGAGCATCAGCACCCGCCGGTGGCCGGCGTCGTACGCTTCCTGCAGGGTCTGCGGGATGTACGGCGCCCAGTTGCGGTTGCCCCACAGCACGGGCAGCTCAATGCCGCGGGCAGCCAATTCGGCTTCCAGCGCAGCCTTCAGCTCGCGGTTCTGCTGGTTGATGGGGCTGACGCCGCCATTGGCGCGGTAGTGGTGGGAGACTTCCTCAAGCCGCTCGTCCGGGATCCCCCGGCCCCGGGTCACGTTGCGGAGGAACGGGATGACGTCCTCCTGGCCTTCCGGGCCGCCGAAGGAGGCCAGCAGGACGGCGTCGTAATTCTTGGGCGCCAGGCGTCCGGCTTCGGTTACCGGGTTGACGGCCGTGGCGGCCTGCTGCTCCGGGCTCACGCGAGGACCTCGGCAACCTCGTCTGCGGAGATACGGCGTCCGGTGTAGAACGGGATTTCCTCGCGCACGTGGTTGCGCGCCTCGGTTGAGCGGAGGTGCCGCATCAGGTCCACGAGGTCCACCAGTTCCGGCGCTTCCAGGCCCAGGATCCACTCCCAGTCGCCAAGGGCGAAGGAGGAAACGGTGTTGGAAATGACCTGCGGGAAGTCACGTCCCAGCAGGCCGTGGTCGCGGAGCATCTTGCCGCGCTCGGCGTCCGGCAGGAGGTACCACTCGTAGGAGCGCACGAACGGGTACACGCAGAGCCACTCCGCCGGAGCGACACCACGGGAGTAGGCGGGGGTGTGGTTCTTGGCGAACTCGGCCTCGCGGTGGACACCCATGGCGGACCAGACGATCTCGGTGCCGGCAAAAAGGGTGCTGCGGCGGATGTCGCGGATGGCCTGCTGCAGCGCTTCCGGCTTGGGTCCGTGGAGCCACACCATGACGTCGGCGTCGGCGCGCATGGCTGAGACGTCGTAGCTGCCCCGGTGGGTGACGCCGGCGGCGGCGAGCCGCTCCAGCAGCGCTTCGAAGTCGGCGGCGGCATCCGCACTGCGGACCACTGACTCTGACCGCTTGAAAACCGTCCAGAGGGTAAAGAACTGCTCGGCTGATTCTTCGGTTTTAGTGACAGATTCGGCAGAAGTGTGGCTCATGGTTACAAGTTTGCCCCTTCCCTGCCCCCAAGGCGAAACCGAAGAGTTCTACAAGCCGTAGAAGTGAGCAAAGTCACGTTTTTCGTGCAGCAGGCCACCGTGCGCCCCCTACGGGCGGCGCAGGCGCAGGAACACCAGCCCGGCAGCGGCACCCACGCCAACCAGGCCTGCGCCCAGCCAGATCATGGCATCGGGCACGTCCGGCAGTGGTTCGGTGGAGGACACAGCCCGTCCGGGGCCTGCCGGGGCGCCGGCGGCCTGCGGTGCGCGGGTGGGCAGGGACTGCCGCGCATTGATGGACAGTGACGTTGGCAGGACGGGGGCCGGCGCGGCGTCCGCACCGCTCGCCGGCCACGGGGCCGCCGCGCCGCCCGCATTGCCGCCGGATTCCGTGCTGCCCGGATCGATGGCTCCGCCCGCGGGGCCGGACCCTGGCATGGCCACCTGCGTTGGGGCGGAGGTTGGAGCAGAACCTTCCGGGGCTGCTACTGCCATCCCACCGGCGGAGGGGACGCTGGCCGCCGCCGGCGTGCCTGCCGCCGTCGAAGTGCCGGCGGGGGCAGTGGCTGAGGCCGTGGAGGGCCCGGACGCAGTGGGAGGCTCTGGCCGGTCCGTGGACGGGGAGCCGACCGGAGTAGCGGCGGCTGTGGTTCGCGGGCCAGGTGCCAGTGGCGTCCCGGAGGACGTCGGAGAGGGCGCGGGAGTGGACGTGGTCCCCGCCGACGCGGAAGCATCGATGGCCGGAAGCAAGGAACCAGGCACCGGAAGAACTGACCACGGCGTGCGCGGGGCACGGGTGGCCGCAGGGCCGGCAGGAGGTTCGTCGGCCCCCTGGCCGCCATCCCCCTCACGTCCGGATCCACCGTTCCCCTTGGCACCGTGCGGTTCGGGAGCGCTCTGGCGGGCGGCCGTGGACAGTCCAAATGCCGCGGCGCTTGCGGCCACGGATCCTTGTGCTGGTGGATCCTGCGGAGGGGGGACCGTGTCGTCAGCCAAGGACGCCTGGACGCCGGTGGAAAGAACCAGTATCGCTCCGACGGCCGCTGCTGCGGTGCCGCGCCGGAGTCCCCCATGGATACCGGTCCGGGAAAGTGAAAGCTCGGACCTGTGTTGAACCATAGTCATCGACCCTAACCAGAACGGTTGTCCGATTGAAAACCGGAAAGCACGGCGCGGGCGTGTTCCATACACGGCTGCGCACCAGTTAAAACCGCGCTGACCAGCAGCAATGCTCAGGCAGGAGTCAGTTGGCCGATTTGCTCACGTGTGTCGGCCACCACAGCGGCCAACCCGTTCCCGGCGACCCATCCGCCCACCACGGCCAGGCCGCCCGCAGCACTGCAGGCCTGCCGGATCTCCGCTGCCCGTGCCCGGTGACCCACGGCGGCGAACGGCAGGGCTCCGCGCCAGCGAACCACGTCCCAGCCCCGCACGTCCTCCGCCGTGATCTGCACGCCCAACAGCGAAGACGCATCGCGCAGCGCGGCGGCGAACAGCTCATCATCCGTTTCGGGGCCGGTACCCTGGGCCGAAGCACCGTCCACCCGGCCGTAGGAAAGACGCACCACATGGCGCCCCGGACCGGCAGCCTCAGTCAGCCAATCCCATTTACCCGTGGCATGCGTCAGCGCCTTGGCCTGGATCCCCGGCGTTTGCGGGGCCACCAGGACTCCCGTTCCACGCGGCCGCCGGTCCAGGTCAGGTTTGTCCAGGACCAGCGTGACCAGCTTGACGTCGGGCCCGGACGCCGGCTTTTTCCCTGCGATGGCAGGGACAGCACCTTCCAGGAGTTCGACGGCGGCCGGGCCCTCCACGGCCATGACCAGCAGAGCCGCGTGAAAGGCGGCCCTGGACGCCTCGACGCGCCATCCGTCCGGGGTGCGGGAAACCGAGGTGGCGGCAGCGTCCAACACAAGGGTGACGCCCCGGCGCTGGAGGTCCGCCACCAGGGCATCCACGAGGATGTGCATGCCGCCTTCGAGACCCGCGACGGCGGACCCGGCCTTTGCAGGTTGGGGCGCCTTGGCTTTGGCAGCCATGCCGGCGCCGCGCCGCTGTGCCGAAACCGCGGCAGCGAGGGAACCGTGCCTGCGCAGGCCGGCACGGAGGCCGGGAGCCACCATGTCGACGTCGAGCAGGCCGGGGTCGGCGGAATGGACGCCGCCCACCACCGGGGAGACCAGCCGTTCCAGCACGCGCGAACCCATGCGCGCCCTCACCAGCGCGGAGACGCTGGTGACGCCGGCGCCGGCACCTATGGAGGCGGGCAGCAGCCGGTCCAGGGAGGCACGCAGCGAGCCGAATGTGCCCAGGGTGCGCCGGACCTCAGGGTCCCAGGGGTTGGCGGGGATGCCCAGGACTCCGGTTCTGGGCAGCTCGCGGGGCCCGTCCGGTAGCTGCACCCATGCACCCCCGGACCGCGGAGGAACGATCTTCCCCCCGAGCCCGAGTTCCGTGCAGAGCCGGGCTACGGCGTCGGACCTGGTGGCGAAGGACTCGGCCCCGCTGTCCAGGGTGAGTCCGGCCACTGTATGGCTGCCAACACAGCCACCCCAAGCCGTCCCGGCCTCCAGGACGGTCACCTCATAACCGGCGGCGGAGAGTTCCCGGGCGGAGAGCAGCCCGGAGATTCCGCCGCCCACCACCAGCGCCGTGCCGTGCTGTGCCGGGGAGCTGCCCACGGGTTACTCCGGCGAGATGGAGTGGATGAGCTCCACTACCCGGGTCAGGACGCCAGGGTCCGTTTCGGGCGGTACTCCATGCCCCAGGTTCAGGACGTGGCCCGGGGCGGTGGAACCGGCGGCGATGACCTCGCGCACGTGTGCCTCCAGGATGTCCCAGGGTGCTGCCAGCAGCGCGGGATCAATGTTTCCCTGCAACGGAACGGTGCCCCCCAGCCGGCGGTTTGCCTCGTCCAGCGGCAGCCGGTAGTCAACGCCCACCACGTCCACGCCCACGTCGCGCATGGCAACGAGGAGTTCGGACGTGCCTGTTCCGAAGTGGATCAGCGGGGCACCCAGGTGGCGGACATGGTCCAGGGCACGGGCCGACGCCGGGGCAACATATTTGGTGTAGTCCGCCAGTCCCAGCGAGCCGGCCCAGGAGTCGAAGAGCTGCGCGGCGGAGGCGCCGGCCTCCAGCTGGGCCTGGAGGAACATGCCGGAGGCGTCGGCAGCCCAGTTAGCCAGTGCGTTCCATGTTTCCGGGTCCGCGTGCATCATGGTCCGGGGGCCCAGGTGGTCGCGGGACGGCTTTCCTTCCACCATGTAGGCGGCCAGGGTGAACGGCGCACCGGCAAAACCGATCAGGGGCGTTTTGCCCAGTTCGGCCACCGTGAGCCGGACGGCTTCGCGGATGGGTTCCAGGGCCTCCCATGTGAGCTGCGGCAGGGCGGCAACATCGGCCGCGGTGCGCACAGGCTTGTCAAGGACCGGCCCCACCCCGGGAACGATGTCCACGCCCACCCCGGCAAGCTTCAGCGGGATGACGATGTCGGAGAAGAAGATGCCGGCGTCCACGTCATGGCGGCGGACGGGCTGGAGCGTGATTTCAGAGGCAAGCTCCGGCCGGAGGCAGGAGTCCAGCATGGCGATTCCCTCGCGCACCTTGAGGTACTCGGGCAGCGACCGGCCCGCTTGCCGCATGAACCAGACGGGACGGCGGGAGGGCTTGCCGCCCCGGTAGGCCGTGATCAGCGGGGAGTCCGCTGTGCGGCCGTCCATCAGTGGATGGTCTGCGGCGAGGGTGCCGGCAGCGGAGACGGCAGGGCTAGGAGTCATGCTTTTGATTGTGCCCAAAAAGAGCTGCAAAAGATAACGACAACCTGTCGCCGACGGCACGGGAATTCCATACGTGGCGCGGATCACGCCCCAGTGTGGGGACTATCCTTTCCGATGGTTGTTCTACCGGGCAACGAAAAAGCTATGATTGGTCTGCTGTGGTTCTTTTCTCATTGGTGGCTACACACGCCGACATCGATCTTGAAACCGTTGCTCAGTTGAGCAACGGTTCCTCCGGGATTGCCGCATCCGCGCTCACCGAATCCCCTGCCGTGGCCGGAGCGGTGGTCCTCGCCACCTGCAACCGCTACGAAATCTACGGCGAGGCCCCCAACCCCAACGACGTCGAGGCAGCCCGCGCGGCACTCGTCTCCCGGATCAGCGAGGCCAGCGGACTCTCCGAGCCCCTCGTGTCACGCTCCTTCAGCACCCGTACCGGACCCGAGGTGACCCAGCACCTGTTCGCCGTCAGCGCCGGACTCGACTCCGCCGTCGTGGGCGAGCGCGAGATCGCCGGCCAGGTGCGGCGGGCCCTGATCACCGCCCAGCATGACGGCACTGCCAGCGCGGGACTTGTCCGGCTGTTCCAGGCGGCCTCGAAGACTGCCAAGGATGTAGGTGCGCAGACGGCCCTCGGTTCCCGGGGGCTTTCCATCGTCTCCGTGGCGCTGGACCTTGCCTCTGATCTTTCCGAAAACCCCGACTGGTCAGCCAAGAAGGTTGTCCTCTTCGGGACCGGCGCGTACGCCGGCGCCACCATGGCACTGCTGCGGGAACGCGGCTGCACGGACATCTCCGTCTACTCTTCCTCCGGCAGGGCCGAGGGGTTCGTGGCCTCGCGCGGCGGTGCCGCCCTCGATGCGGAATCGCTGCGGGCCGCCGTTGCCGCCGCCGACGTCATGATCGGCTGCAGCGGCTCGGACACCCGGGTTGAAGCTGACGAGCTGGCCCAGGTCCGCGCGGATTCGCCGCAGCCCTTGATCGCCATCGACCTGGCCCTCACCCACGACTTCGATCCCGCCGTCGGCGAGCTGGACGGCGTGGAACTGCTGACCCTGGAATCGGTGCGCCTGGCCGCCCCGCAGGAGCAGGCGGAATCACTGGCGCAGGCCAGCGGAATCGTCAAGGGTGCCGCCAAGGCGTTCGAGCAGGAGCGCGAAGCGCGCTCAGTGGACTCCGCCATCGTTGCCCTGCGGCGCCACACCATGAACGTGCTGGACGCGGAGATGGAAAAGGTCCGTGCCCGCCACGGTTGCACCGCTGCCGCCGAAGAGGTCGAGTTCGCACTCCGCCGCATGGTCAAGCAGTTGCTGCATGTCCCCACGGTCCGCGCCCGCGAACTCGCGGCAAACGGCCAGCAGGATGACTACGTTGCGGCGCTGGAAGCCCTGTACGGCATCACTGTCGAACAGCCCGGCACCGCTGCGCCTGCAGTGGTGGAGGCCGAGTGCCCGGTGGACCACACGGGCCGCGAAACCGCCTGAGGTTTCCCTTCCCAACGCCCCATCAGCTTTAGCCCCATATTCGGCAACGCCCCATCACTATCCTGGGGGAAGTGATGGGGCGTTTCTCAAAAAGCAGCTAAAGGTGATGGGGCGTCCGGGTCAGTAGACGGGTTTCTGGGGTTCCACGTCGCGCACCCAGGCCAGGATCCCGCCGTCGAGATGGCTGACCCGCTGGTAACCGGCCTCGCGGGCCGCCGCCAGCACGTTGGCGGAGCGTGTGCCGGCCTTGCAGTGGAACACGATGTCCCGGTCCTGCGGAAGTTCATCCCACGCCTCGCCGGCCAGGATCCGTCCCTGCGGGATGAGCCTGGCCCCATCGATCCGCACGATGTCGTACTCCCCCGATTCCCGGACATCCACAAGTTCAAAGTCCTTAAGCCCGGCTTTCCTCGAGGCCAGCATGGTGGCCAGCTGCGTGGCGGTAACGGTGTGTTCCGTGTCCGATTCGGAAACCGGAGCGATGCCGCAGAAGGCCTCGTAGTCGGTAAGTTCAGTGATGGGCTGCGCCGCTGGGTCCTTCGATACCCTGATCTCGCGCCAGCTGCCGCCCAAAGCGTCGAACAGGGCCACGCGGCCCAGCAGGGAACGTCCGACGCCGGTAATCAGCTTGACCGCTTCGGTCACCATAAGCGATCCCACGGCGGCGCACAGCATTCCAAACACGCCGCCCTCACCACAGGAGGGGACGGAACCGGCAGGCGGAGCCTCGGGATACAGGTCCCGGTAGGTGGGTCCGTGCTGCTCCCAGAACACGCTCACCTGTCCGTCGAAACGGAAGATGGACCCCCACACGTAGGGCTTGCCCAGGATGGCGGCGGCATCGTTCACCAGATACCGGGTGGCGAAGTTATCGGCACCGTCAAGGATGAGGTCGTATCCGCTGAACAGCTCCAGGGCATTGGATGCGTCCAGGCGCACGTTGTGCAACCGCACCTCCACCAGCGGGTTCAGCTCCGCGATGGCATCGCGTGCCGATTCGATCTTGGGCCGTCCCACATCACTGACGCCGTGGATTACCTGGCGCTGCAGGTTGCTGAGGTCCACGACGTCGTCGTCGATGATTCCGATCGTCCCCACGCCAGCCGCTGCGAGATACAGCAAGGCCGGGGCACCCAGGCCGCCCGCGCCGATCACCAGTACCTTGGCGTTCTTGAGCCGCCGCTGCCCCAGCGCGCCGATCTCGGGAATGATCAGGTGCCGGGAGTACCGTTCAACCTCGGCAGGAGTGAGGTCAGCGGCCGGTTCCACCAGCGGATCCAGGGAAGGGGTCGAAACATTTGCGGTGAAAGACGAAGCCATACTTCAATGTATGCCCCGGGATACCGCCCGGTCATATTACCCCGCAGTAAAGTGAAGGGTAACTGCAATGGAAAGAAGGACAACTGTGGTCCCTGAAGCACGGGCTGACCGCCCGACCGCAGCCGAACCGCAAACTGCCTCCCGCCCCGCAGGCCAGCGGTCCGCCCGGATGCCCCGGGATGAGCGCCGCGCACAACTCCTTGCCGCGGCCCAGGAGGTGTTTGTGGCCAACGGCTACCACGGCGCGGCGATGGACGAGATCGCAGAAACCGCGCATGTGAGCAAACCTGTGCTCTACCAGCACTTTCCGTCCAAGCGCGACCTGTACCTCGCCTTGCTGGAAAGCCACCTGGCCTCGCTGACCGAACTGATGCTGGGCGCCCTGAACTCCACCACGGACAACGATGAACGCGTCCAGGCCGTCATGCGCGCCTACTTCCATTTCATCGCCAATGACGATCAGGCCCACCGCCTGGTGTTCGAGTCCGACCTCATCAACGACCCCGACGTCAGCTCGAGGCTTGAGACCTTCAACCGGACCTTCGCCGACGCCATTGCCCGGGTCATCGCTGAGGACACCAAGCTCCCCCACCTGGAAGCGGAACTGCTGGGGCGCGGCCTGGCCGGAATGGCGCATGTCAGCGCCCGGTATTGGCTGGAAACGGACGGCAACCTGGACCTCGATGTGGCCAGCGACCTCATCTACCGTTTAGCTTGGCGCGGAATCTCTCGCTTCCCCAAAGAGTCCTAGACTACAAATAAGACAACACCTCGTAGAAAACACGAGTACTTTTCACAGGCTGGGAGGCCCCCTTGGAGATTAAGATCGGCGTTCAGAACGTTGGCCGCGAAATCGTGCTGGAATCGACCCAGGACGCGGAGACGGTGGCCAAGGTTGTTGGCGAAGCCATTACCGCAGGCGGCGAATTGCGCCTGAAGGATGACAAAGGACGCCTGATCATTATTCCGGGCAACGCCTTGGCGTACGTGGAAATAGGTGCCGAAGAGGTTCGGCGCGTAGGTTTCGGCCAGTTCTAGTTTCCGGCCCAGGTCCAGTTCCGGCCCGTTCTATTTCCACACGGTCCGGGCCTGCCGCTGTCTTCCAAGGAGATCCATGCTTTCGCTGACCATCGTGGTGCTGGCAACCATCGCCGCCGGCTTCGTCGTCTGGGCCAATGACAAGCGGCATGCCAAGTATGGCGCGGCATTGCCCGCCGGCGTCGGCGTGGTTGTTGCGGCGCTGGCGTGGATCATCCTGATGGCGGCAGGCTTCGGCTACCTGCCGGGGACCACCTGGCTTCCGTGGGTCCTGCCCACGGTGCTCGGCGTCGCCGCAGCCATCGCCGCCGTCGTCTACCTGGGCCGCACCCGGGCGCGCCGCGACACGGAGCGGCTGACCGTCATTCTGCGCCGCTGACGAACCGACTGCCAGCTGCCATACACGTGTGGCCACCACCCATCAGGGCGGTGGCCACACGTGTATCACCTGGGTCAGAGGAACTCCGCCCGGCCCTCCATCGCCGACGACGCAAGTGCATGCTCCCGGCGCGGGATGCGCCCTGCAGCCCTGGCCATCCTGCCGGCGATTACTGCGTGTTTGAACGCTTCGCCCATGAGCGCCGGGTTCTGGGCCCGCGTCACCGCCGTGGCCAGCAGGACGGCGTCGCAGCCCAGCTCCATGGCCAGGGCAGCGTCCGAGGCCGTACCGATGCCCGCGTCCAAAACCACCGGCACAGAAGCGCGGGACACGATGAGCTCGATGTTGTGCGGATTCAGGATTCCCAGTCCGGTACCAATCGGGGCGCCGAGCGGCATGACCGCTGTGGCGCCGAGGTTCTCCAGCCGCAGCGCAAGCACGGGATCGTCATTGGTGTAGGCGAAGACCTTGAATCCGCGGTTGACCAGCTGCTCCGTGGCCTCCACCAGCTCCACGGCGTCCGGCAAAAGGGTCTGTTCGTCCGCGATGACCTCCAGTTTCACCCAGTCGGTCTCCAGCGCCTCCCGGGCAAGTTCCGCCGTGAGGACCGCGTCCCTGGCAGTGAAGCAGCCGGCGGTGTTGGGCAGCACACGGATTCCGTGGTCCACCAGCAGCTGGAACAGCGAACCGGTTTCCGCGGTGGAGTAGCGGCGCATGGCAACGGTGGTCAGGGCGGTGCCGGACGCGAGGAGCGCAGTGCCCAGGCCGCCCAGGCTCGGCGCCCCGCCCGTGCCCATGATGAGCCGGGATCCGAGGGCGACGCCGTCAATCACCAGGGCGTCGGCGGCGCCGGAATTCCCGGCGGGGTTGATGGTGCTGGTTTCGGTCATGGTGTCAGCCTCCCTGTACTGCCGTGACGAGTTCGATGTCGTCGCCCTCGGCGAGCGCCGTGGCGAACCATTGGCTGCGCGGCACCACCTGGGCATTATGCGCGACGGCGACGCCCAGTTTCCCGCCGTCCGTCGCGTGGCCATTGGGCCCCAGCGGGCGTCCGGTGACCTGGGTGACGAGCGTGGTGATGGAGGCGCCGTCGGCCACCGTTTGGGTGTTTCCGTTCAGGGTGATGTTCACGCTGTCTCCTTGATGTGGGTGCGTTGGTTGGCCGCCGCCGGGCTGGAGAACCGCTCCGGGCGGAAGGGCGCCCACCGGGGATCGGCTTTCCCGTCCAGCAGGGCGGTGCAGATGGCTGCGGCAGCGGGGGTGAGCAGCACCCCGTGCCGGAAGAATCCGGTGGCGATGATGAGCCCCGGCACGTGCCCGGGCCCGGTTGCAGCGGACCCTTCGCCTGGTGAAGTCTGGTTCACCGGCACGCGGCCCAGCAGCGGGGCGTTGTCAGGCGTTCCCGGGCGGGCACGGGCGGTGCATTCCAGGAGTTCCAGTTCAGCGACGGCGGGCACCAGCGCCTGCGCGTCGCGGAGGAGCTGGTACACACCCCCGGCGCTGACGGCATCGGAGAGGGCGTCCTCCCGCTGGGTGGCTCCGATCACCACCGTCCCGTCCTGCCGGGGGACGATGTACACGGGGACGCCGTGCACCAGGCCGCGCACCGTGGAGGTCACCAGGGGCTGGAGGTGCCGTGGAACGGCGAGGCGGAGGATGTCCCCGTGCACTGGGCGAAGGGGCAGGTCGAGGCCGGCCGGCAGGCCGCCAAGGGTCCCTGCCTGCAGGCCGTTGGCCACGATGGTTTCCGTTGCCAGGACGGTGCCGCCGCCGGCGAGGCTTGCGCCGGCAACTGTTCCGCCCTCCCACAGCAGGCCCGTGGCCCGGTCCGGTACTGCATACCCCTCCACCGCCCCGGCGACGGCCAGGTCGGGGGTATTAAGCGCCGCGCGGGCGAGGGCCAGCCGCAGGGCTGCCACCAGGCGCCGGGGATCCACCTGGTGGTCGGCCGGCGTATCCAAGGCACAGGCGATGGCGGGGCTAAGGAGCGGCTCACGCTTGCGGGCTTCCCGGACTGTCAGGGGCTCCACCGCCAGGCCGTTGGCCTGCTGTACCGTGCGAAGGTCCATCAATGTGCGCCGGTCCGCGGCGTCGGCACCCACGGCGAGGGTCGGCGTCGTCAGGTATCCGCAATCCGTTTCCGTTGCGCCGGCGATGCCGGCGGCGAAACCCGGCCACCGCGACGATGCCTCAAGCATCAGTTCCAGGAGGTCCTCCTCCTGGTAGTGCAACTCGCTGACGGGGGCAAGCATGCCGGCGGCGGCCCAGCTGGCGCCGTTCCCGGGAGCGTCATCGATCAGGGCAACGGAGCGGCCGGAGCGCTGCGCCTCATAGGCGATTCCGTGTCCGATCACTCCACCGCCGATGACGGCGACGTCGGCACGCACCGTGGCACGGGCGGCCCCGGCGGACCCGGGGCGATGGTCGATAGGGGTGCGCATGTGGTTCCTTCCCTACGCCGGCATTAACCGGATCAGGTCAAGCGGTCGGCTCTGACGCCCTCTCAGCCCGGCGCTTTGTGACAGCTGCCGCGGGCTCCCGCAGTACCAGCCCAGTTTAGAGGAACTAGGCTTGCAGGCATGAATGTGTCCACCTCATCCTTGTCCGCCGGCTCCCCCGCTCCAGCCACGGCTGTTAGTGCCGAAGTTGCCAATGCCGGTCACAGCGACGCCCTCAAGGCGGCCCGCCTGTACCTCTGCACCGACGCGCGGCGTGCCCGCGGCGACTTTGCCGGGTTCGTGGACGCCGCATTTGCCGGCGGCGTGGACATCATCCAGCTCCGCGACAAGGCCATCGAGGCTGCAGAGGAACTGGAGCTGCTGGCGGTGCTGAAGGAGGCCGCGGTGCGGCATGGGAAACTGTGGGCCGTCAATGACCGTGCGGACATCGCCGTGCTGTCCGGGGCGCCGGTGTTCCATGTCGGCCAGAAGGACCTTCCGCTGGCTGCAGCGAGGACACTGGTCAACGGAAACGCGGCCATTGGGCTCTCCAGCCACACCACCGGCCAGGTGGACGCTGCCTTGGCGGCAACGGCAGGCCCCTCCGGGCTGGACTACTTCTGCGTCGGCCCTGTCTGGGCCACACCCACCAAGCCAGGCAGGACCGCCGTCGGCCCTGAGCTGGTGAAATACGCTGCCGAAGCCTCGCGGCAGGCAGCGGACCCTGTGCCCTGGTTTGCGATCGGCGGCATCGACCACGGAAACGTCCACAAGGTGGCGGAGGCGGGTGCCCGCAGGATCGTGGTGGTCCGTGCCATCACCGAGGCACCCGACCCGGCTGCCGCGGCTGCCTCCCTCCTCGACGCGCTGGACGGCGCCGGCTCCTGAGCCTGCTTAATCGCGGGACTTGGGGCTACGCTGATTTTTGTGTCACATCATCGGTTGGCCCCCAACGTCCATGACCACAAGAACGCCCTGGAAGAGGCGTTGGGGCTGCTGCGGACGGAACTTGAACTGCCGGGGCCGTACCCTGCTGAGGCGGTGGAAGACGCCCTGGCCGCGGTAGCCGCGCTGCAGCTGCCCCCCTATGACCTGACCGCCGTCGAATTCGTGACCATCGATCCGGCGTCCTCCACGGACCTTGACCAGGCAGTATTCATTGAACCGGACGGGCTCGGCTACCGGGTCATGTACGCCATCGCCGACGTTCCGGCGTTCGTTGCACCGAGCGGCCCCCTGGACGCCGAAACCCGCCGCCGCGGACAGACGTTCTACGCACCGGACGGCCGGATCCCGCTGCACCCCGAGGTGATCAGCGAGGGGGCGGGGAGCCTGCTGCCCGGCCAGGAGTGTTCGGCTTTCGTCTGGGACTTTACGCTCGACGGCGACGCGTCAGTGCTGTCCGTGGGCGTCCGGAGGGCGCGGGTCCGCAGCCGCGACAAGCTCAGCTACAAAGGCGCCCAGGCCGACCTCGACGCCGGGACCGCCTCTCCCGTGCTGCGGCTGCTCCGGGAGGTGGGACTGAAGCGGGTGGCGCTGGAACGGGCGCGCGAGGGGGCAAGCCTGAACATGCCTGAGCAGGAGATCGTCCAGCTGCCCGACGGCGGCTACCGGATTGACGCCGTTCCGCAGCTTCCCGTGGAGGACTGGAACGCGCAGATTTCGTTGATGACCGGAATGGCGGCCGCACAGCTGATGCTGGAAGGCAAAGTGGGCATCCTGCGCACCATGCCCGCTCCGGACGAACGGTCGCTGCGGCATTTCCGGCTGCAGACTGAGGCGCTGGGCAGGCCGTGGGACGGGGAGGTCAGCTACGGCGAGTACCTTCGGTCACTCGATCCCACCGACCCTCGGCAGCTGGCCATCATGCACTCGGCCGGCATGCTGTTCCGCGGCGCGTCCTATACCGCCTTCGACGGGACGGTCCCGGAAGACGGCATCCAGTCCGCCATCGGCGCCGCCTACGCCCACACCACCGCGCCGCTGCGCCGCCTGGTGGACCGCTTCGTGCTGGTCATCTGCGAGGCCCTGAGTAACGGCGGCGATGTTCCGGGCTGGGCGCGGGAGGCCCTGCCGCTGCTTCCCGGCATCATGGCCGGATCGGACCAGCTGGCCTCACGGATGGAACGCCTGGCCCTGGATACGGTGGAGGCGGCACTGCTGCTCAACCACGTCGGGCAGGAGTTCGATGCGATCGTGATTTCCGGATCCAAGCCGCAGAACGGGAACGGCAATGGCAACGGGAACGGCAAGAACGGCAATGCGAAGAACGGCAACGGGAACGGGAACGGAAGTTCTGGGATCATCCAGATCGCCGAACCCGCGGTGACCGCCCGCTGCGCGGGTGAGCTGGAGTCCGGCACCAAGGTCCGTGTCCGGCTGATTTCTTCGAATATCACCACGCGGCAGATCCACTTCGAACTGGTTTCCTGAGGGCCGCGGCGTACGCCGCAGGCGGGCCGAAACAGTGTTTCTACACCCGTGCGGCTAGACTGGAGGGGTAGAACTGGATGCCCGGTCGTTGATTTCCTCGATTTGAAACCAACAAGCCCGCCCCTACGCGATCTTGAGATGTACCCGCTGGTCACCAGTGCCAGCATTAGATAGCCCGCGATCGGCTTCCACTGGAATCGCTTGCGCGCCTGAGCGTGCTCCGGAGCGGCCAGCCTTGGCCGGCCCGTTGAGCAGGCAGCGCCATTGCCCAAATGAATAAGGAAACTCCCCTGTGAGTGAATTGCATACCCACCAGCTTCTGAGCGATGAGTCCGGCACGGAAACCATTGAGCCGGAAGAAACGATCATCTCCGACGAGACGCCGCACGAGATCGCGGAGAAGTCCTTTGCCGACTACAACGTCCGCGCGGACATCGTCGAATCCCTGGCCGACGCCGGGATCACCCACCCGTTCCCCATCCAGGCCATGACCCTTCCGGTGGCCCTGGGCGGCCACGACATCATCGGCCAGGCCAAGACCGGCACCGGCAAGACGCTGGGCTTCGGCATCCCGGCACTGCAGCGCGTGATCGGCCAGGACGACCCCGGCTACGCCAAGCTGGCCGTGCCGGGAGCCCCGCAGGCCCTGGTCATCGTTCCCACCCGTGAACTGGCCGTGCAGGTTGCCAACGATCTTCAGACGGCGTCCCGCAAGCGCAACGCCAGGATCGCCACCATCTACGGCGGCCGCGCATACGAACCCCAGGTGGAGGCCCTCAAACAGGGCGTCGAGGTAGTGGTCGGTACCCCCGGACGGCTGATCGACCTCTTCAAGCAGAAGCACCTGAGCCTGAAGAACGTCAAGATCGTGGTGCTGGACGAAGCCGACGAGATGCTGGACCTGGGCTTCCTGCCGGACGTGGAGACCCTCATCGCGGCAACCCCCGCCGTCCGCCAGACGCTGCTGTTCTCGGCCACGATGCCCGGCCCCGTCATCGCCATGGCACGCCGGTACATGACCCAGCCCACGCACATCCGCGCAGCGGATCCGGAGGATGAGGGCCTGACCAAGCGGGACATCCGCCAGCTGATCTACCGTGCACACAGCATGGACAAGACCGAAGTGGTGGCCCGCATCCTGCAGGCCCGCGGCCGTGGGCGGACCATCATCTTCACCAAGACCAAGCGCACCGCCGCCAAGGTGGCCGAAGAACTGGTGGACCGTGGGTTCGCGGCCGCGGCCATCCACGGCGACCTGGGCCAGGGCGCCCGCGAGCAGGCGCTGCGGGCCTTCCGCAACAACAAGGTGGATGTCCTGGTGGCCACCGACGTCGCGGCCCGCGGCATCGACGTCGAGGACGTCACCCACGTCATCAACTACCAGTGCGTGGAAGACGAGAAGATCTACCTGCACCGGGTGGGCCGTACCGGCCGCGCCGGCAACAAGGGCACCGCCGTCACCTTTGTCGACTGGGACGACATGCCGCGCTGGGCGCTGATCAACAAAGCCCTGGGCCTGAGCGTCCCGGAACCGGTGGAAACCTACTCCTCCTCGCCGCACCTCTACACTGACCTGGACATCCCCGAGGGCACCAAGGGCCGCCTTCCGCGCGACAAGCGGACCCTGGCCGGCGTTGACGCCGAGGTCCTCGAGGACCTCGGGGAAACCGGCAAGAAGAACAGCCGCGGTCCCCGGGACTCAGGCCGCACGCGGGAGCGGGACGGACGGGGCCGTGGGGCCGGCAGTGGCCGTGACGCTGGCCGCAGCAGCGACTCCGCGGGCCGCTCAGGTGAGCGCCGTCGTCGTCCTTCTGACTCCGCCGCACCTGCCGCTGAAGCTGCAGCCCCCACAGCCGACGGCGACCAGCCCTCGCGCGCCCGCCGCAGCCGTACCCGCACCCGCCGCCGCAACGGCGAAGTGGTCGCAGGCGGCGACAACGGCACCCAGCCGGGCAACTCCGAGGCCTAACTCCCCTGATGACTGACACTGTTTGGGCGCCGGACGGCGGCAGCCTGGTGGTGCACGCGGACAACGCGGAGTACCTCCCCACGCTGCCGGACGGCGCCTTCACACTGATTTATGTGGACCCGCCTTTCAACACGGGCCGGCCGCAGCAGCGCCAGGAAACCAGGATGGTGGTGAACGCCGGCGGCAGCGGGGACCGGGTGGGCTTCAAGGGCCGCTCCTACGACACCATCAAGGGTGCCCTGCACCGTTACGACGACGCGTTCAGCGACTACTGGTCCTTCCTGGAACCCCGGCTCGTGGAGGCCTGGCGCCTGCTGGCCGACGACGGCACCCTGTACCTGCACCTGGACTACCGGGAAGTGCACTACGCCAAGGTGATGCTGGACGCCATCTTTGGCCGGGAATGCTTCCTGAACGAGATCATCTGGGCGTACGACTACGGCGCCCGGGCGAAAAACCGGTGGCCCACCAAGCACGACAACATCCTGGTGTACGTCAAGAACCCGGCGAAGTACCACTTCGACAGCGCGGAGGTGGACCGCGAGCCGTACATGGCCCCCGGGCTGGTGACCCCCGCCAAACGGGAACTGGGCAAGCTGCCCACGGACGTTTGGTGGCACACCATCGTCTCGCCCACCGGCAAGGAAAAGACCGGCTACCCCACGCAGAAGCCGGAGGGCCTGGTCCGCCGCGTGGTCGCCGCGTCATCCCGCCCCGGTGACTGGTGCCTGGACTTCTTCGCCGGCTCCGGCACTTTGGGTGCCGTTGCCGCCAAGCTTGGCCGGAAGTTCGTGTGCGTGGACCAGAACCAGCCTGCCATCGACATCATGGCCAAGCGCCTGGGTGCTCACGCCACCCTGGCATCGTTCCAGCCCAACTAGCGGTCCGCGGACGGACTACCCCTTAGGGACGGACGACGGCGGCTCCCGTGCCCAGTGCCTCGATCCGTGCCAGCATCTCGGGGGTCGTCACGTTTTCGCCGAGCAGGTTGGGCTTGCCGGTGCCGTGGTAGTCAGAGGAGCCGGTGACCAGCAGGCCATGCTTCGCCGCGAGCTTGCGCAGGAAGTCCCGGCCCTCTTCCGGGTTGTCGCGGTGGTCGATCTCCACGCCGGCCAGGCCGGCGTCGATCATCTCCCGGTAGGTCCGTTCCCCCACGATCCGCCCCCGGCCAGACGCCACGGGGTGGGCAAACACGGGCACCCCGCCGGCGGCCCGGACGAGTTCGACGGCGGTGGCGGGGTCGGGGGCGTAGTGCGGGATGAAGTACCGCGAGCGGGAAGTGAGGATGGAGGCGAAGGCCTCGGAACGGTCCTCCACGACACCCGCGGCGACGAGGGCGTCGGCGATGTGCGGCCGGCCAAGGGTGGCGCCGGGCGCCACATGGTGGATCACGTCGTCCCAGGTGAGCGGGTAGTCCTCGGCAAGGATGGTCACCATTCGCTCGGCGCGGGTCAGGCGGGAATCCTTGGCCTTGGTGATTTCCTCCAGGAGCCCGGGATGGGTGGGGTCATGCAGGTAGCTCAGGAGATGGACGCTGATGCCCTCCTCCGTCCGGCAGGAGACCTCCATGCCCGGCACCAGGGCCACCCCGTACGTGGCGGCGGCCGCGGCGGCCTCCGCCCAACCCGCCGTTGAATCGTGGTCGGTCAGGGCCACCACGTCCAGTCCCGCGCGGGCAGCAGACGCCATGACGTCGGCAGGGGTCTCGGTGCCGTCCGAGACGTTGGAGTGGGCATGCAGGTCAATCCTCACTTATCCAGCGTAGTGGACCGGGAACAAGAGACCGGGGAGGCCTGTTCGCTTAGCCGGGACGCCAGTGAGACGATGGTGCCGTGAACGATGCCGAAAACACCCAAAACTCTGCTTCCCAGCCGCTGGAGGAGCGCGTCAACAACCGCTCCCAGCGGCCCAGTTCCAACGCCTTCAAGGCCTTCATGGCCAGCAACTGGGCGCCGTCCAGCCAGGAACTGCCCCCGCGGGACGAGGTAGCCGGCTACGCCGCAACCCGGCGCAAGGCGATCTCCGTCCAGTTCAAGGGCGAACGCCTGGTCATCCCGGCGGGACCGCTGAAGGTCCGCTCCAACGACTGCGACTACCGCTTCCGCCCGCACTCGGGCTTCGCGCACCTGACGGGGCTTGGCCTGGACCACGAGCCGGATGCGGTCCTGATCCTGGAACCGGTGAATGAGGGAACGGGCGACGACGGCGGGGACCACCGGGCCACGCTGTACTTCCGCCCGCTGGCCGGCAGGGACACCGAGCAGTTCTACGCCGACTCCCGCTCCGGCGAGTTCTGGATCGGCGCCCGTCCCACGCTGGAAGAATTCGAGGCCCGGCTTGGATTGGCCACCGCGCACATCGACCAGCTGGAAACGGCCATCACCAAGGACGTGGGTGCCCCGGAAATCGGCGGCATCTCCATCCGGCTGGTCCGCAAGGTTGACGACAACATTGACGCCCTGGTGGACACGGCCCGGTACAACACAGCCAAGGACCCCGAGAACCTGGACCTCGGCGTGTTGGACGCGCTGGACGAAAAGCTCAGCGAGGCACTCTCCGAACTGCGCCTGCTCAAGGATGAGTGGGAAATCGAACAGATGAAAATCGCGGTATCGGCCACCGTGGAAGGATTCGAAGAGGTGGTCAAGGCCCTGCCGCGGGCCCTCACGCACGCCCGCGGCGAACGCGTGGTGGAGGGGGCGTTCTTCGCCCGCGCCCGCGAGGTGGGCAACGAACTGGGCTACGACACCATCGCGGCCTCAGGCAACAACGCCACCGTGCTGCACTGGACCCGCAACACCGGCCGAATCCACGCCGGTGAGCTCCTGCTCGTGGACGCCGGTGTCGAGGCGGACTCGCTCTACACGGCGGACATCACCCGGACCCTGCCGGCCAGCGGCACCTTCAGCGGCATCCAGCGCAAGGTCTACCAGGCGGTCCTGGATGCTGCCGACGCCGGATTCGCAGCCGCCCAGCCGGGAACCAAGTTCCGCGACATCCATACCGCAGCCACCACCGTATTGGCCGAGCGCCTGGCCGAGTGGGGAATCCTGCCGGTCAGCGTGGAGGAAGCAATCAGCCCCGAGGGCCAGCAGCACCGCCGCTGGATGCCGCACGGCACCAGCCACCACCTGGGCCTGGACGTCCATGACTGCGCCCAAGCCAAGCGGGAACTCTACCTGGACGGCGTCCTCACCGAAGGCATGGTGTTCACCATCGAGCCGGGCCTGTACTTCAAGAAGGAAGACCTGGCCATCCCCGAGGAATACCGCGGCATCGGAGTCAGGATCGAGGACGACATCCTCATGACCGCTGACGGCCCCGTCAACCTCAGCGCCGCCCTGCCGCGCAATGCGGAAGACGTGGAGGACTGGATGGCCGGCATCTACCGGACCGAAGAAGCCTGACACCGGCCGTAGCGACAAAGAGCGGGGCCGCTGGATTCATTCCAGCGGCCCCGCTCTTTGTTTGTGGCACTGTCCCTGGTGGCTCCAGGCTGCCGGACCTGGACGCACCTGCGCTGTTACTGGCGGTGTTCGCCCCGGTGCTGGTCCCCCTCCGGACCGTACTGGTTGTCAACCGGGTGTTCGGCGCCATCCTGTGCGTGCTCTTCTGCCCGGTGTTCTGCATGCGGTTCCATGCCGGGCTGACCCGCATCCGCGGCCGGCCCCTGGGGGACGCGGACGCCGTACTGCGGCCGGCCATCGGGCAGGTCCGGGTAACGGACAGAGCGGACCGGCTGGGCCGGCTGCTGGGGGGTGTGCTGCGGGGCACCGTGCTGCTGGCCGCCGTCGTACTGCTGACCGCTGTGCTGCTGGCCGGCGTCGTCGGGGTAGGCGTGGCCGTCCTGGACAGGTCCATTGTTGGCGGCCGGGCCGCAGGACCGCTGGCCGTAGGGATCATTCCAGCCGGCGGGGCGGGCCGGGCCCTGCCCTTGCTGCTGCCCGCCCTGCTGGTGGTGCTGCTGGTACGGCTGGTTGTAGTTGTCGTGCTGCGTATACGGGCCGTGGCCGGATGCGGCGGCGTCTGAACGGGACATGGGCAGCTGCTGCAGGAGGCGCCGGGCCTCGTGGGCTGCCTCCGGTGCCACAATCACGTCGTAGCTTGTGGCCACCACCTGGCTGGTGGACGTGAAGTCCCGCTTGCCCCGCTGCATGGCGTAAGTGACGATGCCGAAGAGCATGAAGAACGCTGCGCCCATCAGCACCGACGTCATGATGGAGAAGTACCCGGGCGACGGAGCGAAGAAGGACAGCATGACGCCCACGAACAGGCCGAACCACATGCCGCTCAGCGCCCCCGACAACGCCACCCGCGGGTAGCTCAGGCGCCCCGTAACCCGCTCCACCATCTTCAGTTCGTTGCCCACGATGGACACCATGTGGACCGGGAACTGCTGGTCCGCCAGGTAGTCGACCGCTTTCTGGGCATCGAGGTATGAAGTGTAGGAGCCAACGGTGTCGCCGGTGGGAACAGCCCGGGCATCGTCCGGTCCGTTCGGGGCGCCGGCCTTGGGAGCACCAAAAATGTTCGACATAAACCCATTCTTGCCCATCAAGGTGGGTGCCGCCTGTAAATTCAGCTAAAAGAGAGCAGACTCGGTAGCCTGTAGTGGTGAGCACAACACCTACACGCGTCTTCGTGGCACGCCTCCTGGGCCTCGACGTCTTCGACCCGCTGGGCGACCGGCTGGGCCGGTTGCGCGACGTTGTTGTGCTGTCCCGCGGAACCCAGGGAGCCCCCCACGTAGTGGGCATCGTGGTGGAAGTTCCGGGCAAGAAGCGTGTCTTTGTACCCATGACCCGCATTACGTCCATCGACCAGACGCAAATCATCTGCACCGGCCTGGTCAACCTTCGCCGGTTCGAACAGCGCGGCGCGGAAACCTTGGTGGTGGCCGAGATGTTCGACCGCCGCGTCACCCTCCGCGACGGCAGCGGAGACGCCACCATCGAAGACATCGCCATCGACCAGCACCGGTCCCGCGACTGGTTCGTCAGCAAGCTCTTTGTCCGGCGTGGCCATTCCTTGTCCCCCTTGAGCCGCCTGCGCCGCAACGAAACACTGATCATCGACTGGGCGGACGCGCAGCAAGGGCCGCGTACCGAACCGCAGGCTGCCACCCAGTTCGTGGCCAACCACGAGGACCTCAAGCCCGCCGACTTCGCCGAGGCCCTGCAGGAGATGAGCGACAAGCGCCGCTTCGAAGTGGCCAGCGAACTGCAGGACGAACGGCTGGCGGACGTCCTCCAGGAACTGCCGGAGGACGACCAGGTGGAGATCCTCTCCGCCCTCGATGTCCAGCGCGCCGCGGACGTCCTGGAGGAAATGGATCCCGACGACGCCGCCGACCTCCTCGGCGAACTCCCCTCCGCCCAGGCAGAGGAACTGCTCCAACTCATGGAGCCTGAGGGCGCCGAGGACGTCCGGCGCCTGCTTGAGTACGACGAGGACACCGCCGGCGGCCTGATGACCCCGGTGCCTGTCATCCTGCCCCCGGAGGCCACCGTCGCCGAAGCCCTTGCCCACGTCCGGCGCGAGGAGCTCTCCCCCGCCCTGGCGTCGTCGATCTTCATTGCCCGGCCGCCGCTGGAAACGCCCACGGGCCGCTTCCTGGGCGTGGTGCATATCCAGCAACTGCTGCGTTTCCCGCCGTTCGAGGCACTGGGAAACCTGGTGGACAAGAACCTTGAGCCGCTGTCCGACCAGGCCCACATCAGCGAAGTGGCACGGACCCTGGCCACCTACAACCTGAATTCCCTCCCGGTGGTCAATGACGCCGGCCGGCTTGTGGGGGCGGTGACTGTTGATGACGTATTGGATCACTTGTTGCCGGACGACTGGCGCGCCCACGATGGCGAAGCCCCGATAAGAAAGCTCGGTGGCCGCATTGGCTGATAACAGCGCTCCGAAGAACCCCAACCAGCGGAACGTGGTCAATGCGGAGTCAAAGGGCAGCCTCGACACACCGTTGAGCGCGCGCCAGCGGATCCTGCCCAAGTTCTCCCCGGATCCGGACGCGTTCGGCCATGCCACCGAGGGCTTTGCCCGGTTCATGGGCACGCCCCAGTTCCTGGTCTACATGACCGTATTCTGCATTTTCTGGCTGGGCTGGAACACGTGGGCCCCCGTCGAGTGGCAGTTCGACTCGAGGGACCTTGGGTTCACCCTGCTGACCCTGATGCTGTCGCTGCAGGCCTCCTACGCAGCGCCTCTGCTGCTGCTGGCGCAGAACCGGCAGGATGACCGGGACCGGGTCTCGCTGCAGCAGGACCGGCAGCGGGCAGAGCGCAACCTGTCCGACACCGAATACCTGACTCGGGAGCTGGCCTCCCTGCGGATCGCGCTCCGGGAGGTCGCCACCCGTGACTATGTCCGGGCCGAACTGCGCTCGCTCCTCGAAGACCTCCTGGAAGCGCAGGAGGAAATGCGGACCCATGAGGACTCCGGGCCCGGCTCGCACGAATCCCCGCGCGACAAGGTCAAGGACAAGCTGCGCGAACAGCGGGACCGGCAGCGCAACCCGAGGACCCAGCAGATCCCCCGGGTCAAACCGGGCCACTCTGCCCAATGACCACCCGGGCCGCCGTCATCAGCGGGCCCGTCGCCGCCACCGCACGAAAGCCGAGGCCCCTTCCATGAGCGCCACCAGCGATCCCGCCAGCCCCGGACAGGGACCACTGCTCCAGGCCGTCAACGATGCCCTGGCCACGGTCATCGATCCGGAACTCCGCCGTCCCATTACGGAGCTGGGCATGGTGGACGCCGTCCACGTGTCCGACGACGGCAAGGTCACCGTAGCGGTCCTGCTCACGATTGCGGGCTGCCCGTTGCGGGACACCATCACCGCCGATTCGCAGAAGGCGCTTTCCGCGGTACCCGGGATCACCGCCGTCGACGTGGAGCTGAAGGTGATGGACCAGGCGCAGCGCGACGCCCTCAAGGAGAAGCTGCGCGGTCCGGGCGGCCAGCGCAGGATCCCCTTCAACGAGCCGGATTCCCTGACCAAGGTCTACGCTGTCGCCAGCGGCAAGGGCGGTGTGGGCAAGTCCTCGGTGACGGTCAACCTTGCCACCGCCCTGGCCGCCCAGGGCCTCCGGGTAGGAATCGTGGACGCTGACGTGTACGGCTTCTCCGTACCTGCGCTGATGGGCATCACGCAAAAGCCCACCCAGGTGGACGACATGATCCTTCCCCCGGTTGCGTATGGGGTGAAAGTAATCTCCATCGGCATGTTCGTGACCGGCAACAAGCCGGTTGCGTGGCGGGGACCAATGCTGCACCGGGCGCTGGAACAGTTCCTCACGGACGTCTACTTCGGCGACCTGGATGCCCTGTTCCTGGACCTTCCGCCGGGTACCGGTGACATCGCCATCTCCGTTGCGCAGCTGCTGCCCAAGGCCGAAATCCTGGTGGTCACCACGCCGCAGGCGGCCGCAGCCGACGTCGCCGAACGCGCCGGTGCCATCGCCACCCAGACGGGACAGACGATCGCGGGCGTCATCGAGAACATGTCCTATCTGGAGATGCCCGACGGCGGCCGGATGGAGCTCTTCGGAAGCGGCGGCGGGACCGTGCTCACGGAACGGCTTAGCGCCACAGTGGGGGCGGACGTTCCCCTGCTGGGCCAGATTCCCTTGGACATCCAGCTGCGCGAAGGCGGGGACGCAGGGGTTCCGATTGTCCTGGGCAGGCCCGGGGCCGCAGCGGCTGCCGCTCTGGCCGGCATCGCCGGGCACCTGGCGGCGAAACCGCGCGGCCTTGCCGGGATGAAGCTGGGGCTGCAGCCCCGCTGACCAGCCTAGGTGGCCTCGGTGTCGAACGGGGCGGTCTCGCCGGGGGCCAGTCGCTGGACTACCCTTTCGGGCCGCTTGGGTGCCGCTTCCGCTGCCGCTGCGGCGCCGGAAACTGCAGCCACGGCGGCGGGGGCGCCTCCGCTGACGGGCTTGGTGTCGTCGTCGAGCAGCGCTTCCTTGATGATGCGCCGCGGATCGTACTGGCGGGGATCGTACTTCTTCCAGTCGACATCATCGATGTCGATGCCCACTTCTTCCTTGATTTGTTCGCGGGCACCGTTGGCCATCCGGCGGACTTCCTTGACCAGGTTCGCCAGCTTCTGGGTATATTCCGGCAGCCGCTGGGGGCCGATCACCAGCACGCCAATGATCAGCAGAAGAATGAACTCCGGGCCGTTGATTCCAAACACTTTAGGAAGATTACCCTCTCCGGGCTGCAGGTGACGATTCCCATCCGCCGGACGGGTCGACAGTCCGTGTCATTGGGTGAACAGGGCCGCGATCTTGTTGATTCCGCGCTCCAGCCGGGCATCCAGGGGTTCCGCGGCCTGCCCTTCCGGCCGTTCCGGGACGGCGGCTGCGACCCCCTCTGCGGCGGAATCGGCAAGCCGCTTGAGGATGGGCATCGCATCGTCGGCCTGTTCGGCAGGCAGGTCGGAGCGGTATGTGATGGTGAGCCCCGCAGCCCGGTAGGTTGCGGACCACGGACTGGTACCCGACACGGCTGCACTCCCCGGAACCACAGGCGCCTGGCCTGCTGGCTCTTGCGTGACGAGGTGCTGTTCCGTGACAGTGGCGTGGTGCACGCCGTCCGTAAGCCGCAGCTCCACTGCGGGCTCCCCATCAACCACAAGCGCCCGGGCCGCCTCGACGTGGAATCCCATGGCCTGAAGGTCGGGGCACGCCCATCCCTCGGACCGCAGGGTGGCCAGTTGCGCGGTGCTCAGGCTCCTGCCGTCAGCGGGGGTCTGCGACGAGACGTGGGAAAAAGCAGCCTGGGTTCCCGCCGCTTCGCCGCCCCCTGGGTCTCCCGCTGCCGTGAAGGCCCCCACAGCCAGCACTCCGGCCGCTGCGACGGTTCCTCCGGCGGTGAGCGCAAGGGCCCGTGCGGCCATGCGGGAGGTGGCGCCCTGCTGCGCCTGGACCGGGGCGGGCACCTGGGCCGCCAGTTCGGAGGTGCGGGTCAGCAGCCGGGCCGTCAGGTCCTGGCTGGCGGGCGGAATGGGGGCATCCCGGAGGCGCTCAAGGTACTGCCGTTCCCGGCGTACGGCGGCAGCACACTCCTGGCAGGCCTCAAGGTGGCTGCCGGAGCGCTGATGCCTGCCGCCGAAAGGAATCTGGGACCTCATGTGCCGTTCAGAGGATGCCGGCGATGCGCGGCATCGAAAGCTTGCGGCGGGACTGCTGCGGGCGCGGGTCGCGGTGGGCCAGCTTTTCGCGGAGCATGGTCCGGCCGCGGTGGATGCGCGAACGGACGGTACCCAGTTTGACGCCCAACGCCTCGGCGACTTCGTCGTAGGAGAGCCCCTCAAGATCGCACAGGACCACGGCGGCACGGAAGTCCGGCGGCAGTTCCTCCAGCGCGGCCTGCACGTCCAGGTCAAGGTTGTTCAGCTCGAAGCTTTGCTCCGGTCCCGGCTCCCGGCCCGGCAGCCGGGACTCGGCATCTTCTGCCAGTGCGTCGAAACGGATGCGGGTCTTGCGCCGGGCCTGGTCAAGGAACAGGTTGGTGGTGATGCGGTGCAGCCAGCCATCGAGGGTTCCGGGCTTAAAGTTTTCCAGCGACCGGAACACGCGGACAAAGACCTCCTGGGTGAGGTCCTCGGCGTCGAACTTGTTACCGGTCAGGCGGTAGGCCAGCCGGTAAACCTTCGCGGAGTGGTTGGTGACCACTTCTTCCCAGGTGGGACGGACCCACTCATCATCGGGATTGTTTACTGCAGGGACAGGTGCCACAACTGAAGATGACATCGTCCACTCCCCTCGGAATGCTAACGCCCGGATACTGTTGACATCTCTGATTCGGCGCCGGTCACCTTTTGGATGAGCGGATACCAATCATTTCAAATTTGGCTGGGAATTTCCTGATTAGCCGAAAACTTCCGCCCTCGGCGCAACGCCTGCTTTCCCTTCCGGCCCGGCGGGACGCAGTAGGCTTGAGGAGACATTCCCCCTTTACGCCCAGAAAGCGATTATTCATGAGCGCCGACAAGTCCAGCAGCTGGTCCTATGCAGAAGATCTGCCCGCTGAGGATGAGGTCATGCTTCGGGCCCGGGAGCGTTCCTTTGAATTAGGGGTAAGCGCCATCAGTCCCGGTGTGGGCGCAGCCCTGACCGTACTGGCTGCAGCCTCCAAGGCGCAGACCGCGGTGGAGATCGGCACCGGCGCCGGCGTCTCCGGCGTCTGCCTCCTGCGTGGCCTCGCGGCGCACGCTGTCCTGACCACCATCGACGTGGACGTGGAGCACTTGCGGGCTGCCCGCGAAGCGTTCGCCGAGGCCGGCAGTCCCGCCAACCGGACACGCACCATTTCCGGCCGTGCGGGCGACGTCCTGCCGCGGCTCACCGACGGCGCGTACGACCTTGTGTTCATCGATGCGGACAAACCCGGACTCCCTGGCTACGTGGAACAGGCCATCCGGCTGCTTAAGCGTTCGGGACTGCTGGTCATCAACGACGCGCTGGACAAGGACAAGGTGGCCAACCCTGCCGGCCGGGAGCCCAACACGGTGACCCTGCGGCAGGTGGGCAAGGCCATTCGCGACGACGACAGGCTGGCTTCGGCGATGCTTCCCAGCGGGGACGGCCTGCTGGTGGCCGTCAAGAAATAGGCACGGCACACAGTGCAGCACAAAAGGTCAGGGTGCGCAGCCCGCGGGCTGCGCACCCTGACCTTTACGACTATTCGGTAACGCCCACCAGGCATTCCTTGAGGTTGGCTGCTTCGGCAGCGTTCAGTTCGACCACCAGGCGCCCGCCGCCTTCGAGCGGGACACGCATGATCAGGCTGCGGCCCTCCTTGGTGACTTCCATTGGGCCGTCGCCGGTGCGTGGTTTCATAGCCGCCATGAGGAATTCCCCTCCATTTTGTCCCAGGACTAATCAGCCCGGCGGGCTGTGTCCGCATGTCGATCAGGCCGCTATGGCGGGGTGGTTCCCCCACCGCCAAGGCTGCGCGTTTTCTGAATGCTTTTGTCCTTGCTTACCTATCATTATCGCGGAATTACCCGCACGTAGCTAATCGATGGACATTTCCCTGCACGTGTCATTCCCGCCCTGACCTGCGCGAAAGCCGGTTTTGCTACGGCGGATAATCGCCACCGCCGGGCAGCTGCGCCCACGCCCACAGCCACACGATCCAGACGACCTGCAGCAGCAGGAACATGGCCACCACTGTCCCCCGGTACGCCCTAGACCGGGACACGAACACCGCGCCCAGCGCCAGCGGAAACAGCGGCAGCAGCATCCTGAACGTGCTGGTCTGGGGGTGGAGGAATGCCAGCAGGTAACCCATGTAGCACGCGCACCAGAGCCGCAGTTCCACGCCGAGCCGCACCACCGGCGGCAGGAACAGCATCACGGCGAACAGCGCCACGAACACCAGGGGTGCAAGGATGCCCAGCACAGGACCAAAGAGGTCGACGCCGGTGTCGAACCACGGCTTGAAAGGCACCAGATCCTGGCCCCGCCAGACGGTTTCGGTTTTGGTGTACGCCTGCGGGTCCCCGGTGGCCACCCACGCGGCAGCCGGCCACGCGAGGGCAGACAGGCCGGCCACGGCGGTAAGCCCGGTGAGGGCCGCCAGGTCCTTGACCGAAGGGGCGTCTTCCTCCGGACCGCGTTGCCGTGCACGGCGCACGTGTGCGGTGGCGCGGAAGACCAGCAGCAGCCCGAGCATGGCGGCGAAGGGAACGCCGACGGGCCGGGACAGGCACAGGAGGACCACCACGGGGGCGGCCCACAGGTACCGCCGGCGCACCACCAGCAGCAGGGCCCCTGCCAGCAGCAGGAGGGACAGCGGTTCGGCGTAGGGCACCTGCAGCACAGCCGAGACGGGAAAGGCCGAGAAGAATGCAACACCCCACATGGCAGGGGAATGTGGGGCCTTATGCCGGAAGAGTGCGTAGACCGCCAGGGCAGCGCCCCAGCCGGCCAGCATTGCCACAAGGGTGAGCGAGGCGGCGGGGCTCAGGCCGGTGAGGCGGCTGAGCCCGCCTGCCAGTGCGGGGAAGAGCGGGTAGAAGGCCCAGGTGTTCTCCTGCACGTTGCCGGCCGCGTCCGTGGGAAGGACGGACGGGTAGCCATTCGCGATGACCTGGCCATACCAGCGGGCATCCCAGATATTGATAAAGTTCCAGTAATCCGGCTTCGGCGGGAACCAGGGGTTGGCGTCCTGGTGGAGCGCCGCGGCCATGAAGATGCAGGCTGAGACCAGCCGTGAACCCCCGTACAGTGCGCTGACCTGGAGCCACCACGGCCAGCCCCGGACAGCCGAAGCAGCCCGGTGGGCCAGGGTGCCGGCTGAGGCCAGCGGGCTGCGGCGGGCCACCGTGCTCACAACCCGCCCTTCCCCGGGGCAGCGTCCTCATGGACCGCCCGGTTCCCGCCCTTGCCCGCGCCCGTATCTTCCGGAACCATGCCGCGGACCGGCGCGCCGCCGTCGGAAGGCTGCTCCGTGCCGGCGCTGGCGTGCCCTTCAGTGGCCGCCAGCCGGCCCCGCAGCTCCGCCAGTTCCGCATCCCGGGCCGCCAACTGGTCCCGCAGTTCATCCAGGACCTGGTCCACCTGGTCCATCCGGTAGCCGCGCAGGCCCAGCGAGAAGCGCAGGCGGGTCACATCCTCCGGGACAGCCCGCTCCGGCAGCAGCACCGGCGGAAGGTTGGCCGGCGGCTCTTCGAATCCGTCCAGCAGGGCGGGCAGGGCGGGCCCGCCCTGGTTGCGGGAGCGCCGGCCCAGGCCGGCCCAAAGGACCGCCGCCACGAGAACGACGGCGAGGAAAACCAGAAAGAAGCTCACGGTCCCATCGTGCCAGACCGGCAGCCCGAACAGCGGCGCGCAGCTACTCCGGCCGCTGCTCCCCGTTAAGGGATGGTGTCACTCCTGCCTGCAGGACCCGGTCAACGGCTTCGGCGGGATCGTCCACGAGCTGGATGAGGTCCAGATCCTTTTCTGAGACCATGCCTTCAGCCACCAGGGTGCCCCTGATCCAGTCGATCATCGGCCCCCAGAATTCGACGCCGAGAAGCACGATGGGAAAAGACGTCACCTTGCGCGTCTGCACCAGCACCATGGCTTCGAAGAGCTCATCCAGCGTGCCCAGTCCGCCGGGCAGCACAATGAAGCCCTGCGCGTATTTGACGAACATGGTCTTGCGGGCGAAAAAATAGCGGAAGTTGATCCCCAGGTCCACCCATTGGTTGAGCCCCTGCTCGAACGGCAGTTCGATGCCAAGGCCCACCGACACGCCGTTGCCCTCCACCGTTCCCCGGTTGGCCGCCTCCATGGAGCCCGGGCCTCCGCCGGTGATCACGGCGACTCCGGCTTCGGCGAGCTTGCGCCCCACCTCCACGCCCATCTCGTAGTACAGGCTTCCCGGCTTCGTGCGGGCCGAACCAAAGACGCTTACCGCTTTTCCGATGTCCGCCAGCGCACCGAAACCCTCGACGAATTCGCTCTGGATCCGCAGGACCCGCCACGGGTCGGTGTGGACAAACTGGCCGGGGCCCTTGGTATCAAGCAGGTGCTGGTCCGACATTTCCACGGCCGCCTGCTTGCGGCGCAGCTCGAGGGGGCCTTTACGGCGCGGCTGGGAATTCTTGGCCGGATCTGCATTGATGCTCATTCCCCTAGGCTAACCTCCAACTCCAGGTATCTCTTGAATCACGATCGGCATGAACTTGGGGTGATTGGCGTCATAACGCACCGTTGTTCGCTAGATTCTTTCCTATGACTACTCATGTGCCCGGCGATGCTCTCGTCTCCCTGAACGCCGTTAACAAGCATTACGGCCAGCTGCACGTTTTGAAGGACATCAACCTGCAGGTCCGCAAGGGCGAGGTTGTTGTGGTCATCGGGCCCTCGGGCTCCGGTAAGTCCACCCTCTGCCGGGCCATCAACCGCCTGGAGACCATCGAGGGCGGAACTATCAGCATCGACGGGAAGGTCCTCCCCGAGGAAGGCAAGGAACTCGCCCAGCTCCGCGCCGACGTCGGAATGGTTTTCCAATCGTTCAATCTGTTCGCCCACAAAACCATCCTTGAAAACGTGACCCTGGGGCCGATTAAGGTCAAGGGCGTTTCCAAGGCGGCAGCCGAAAAGGATGCCATGGCACTCCTGGAACGGGTGGGCGTGGGCCATCAGGCTCCCAAGCTCCCGGCCCAGCTCTCGGGCGGCCAGCAGCAGCGCGTTGCGATTGCCCGGGCCTTGGCGATGAAGCCGAAGGTCATGCTGTTCGACGAGCCCACGTCTGCGCTGGACCCCGAAATGATCAACGAGGTCCTGGACGTCATGGTCCAGCTCGCCAAGGAAGGCATGACCATGATCGTGGTCACGCACGAGATGGGCTTCGCCCGCAAGGCCGCCGACCGGGTGGTCTTCATGGCGGACGGCCAGATCGTGGAGGACGCCACCCCGGAGGAGTTCTTCACCAACCCGAAGAGTGACCGGGCCAAGGACTTCCTGTCCAAGCTCCTCACCCACTGAGCTACCGAACAACCACACGTCAGTTCGCATCCAGGCCGGAAACCCGCGGCCATCAATGAAAGGAATGTCATGAAGGCATTTATGTCCCGGCGGAAGTCCTTCGTCGTGGCGGCTACCGCTGCCCTCGCACTCTCGCTCAGCGCCTGCGGCGGTGGAGACTCCGGCGGCTCCAGCAACCCGAGCCCGGTTGAAAAGCCGTCTTTCGCTGCCGGAACCACCATGGCGAAGCTGTCCTCCGCCGGCACCATCAAGATCGGCACCAAGTTCGACCAGCCGCTGTTCGGCCAGGTGGGCCTGGACGGCAAGCCCGTAGGTTTCGACGTCGAAATCGGCAAGCTGATCGCCGCCAAGCTGGGCATCCCTGCGGACAAGATCGAATGGTCCGAAACCGTGTCCGCCAACCGCGAGCCCTTCATCGAGCAGGGCAAGGTTGACCTGGTCATCGCCACCTACACCATCAGCGACAAGCGCAAGCAGGTTGTCGACTTTGCCGGCCCGTACTACGAAGCCGGCCAGGCCCTCATGGTGAACAAGGACAACGACACCATCAAGAAGCCTGAGGACGTCAAGGGCAAGAAGGTCTGCTCCGTCACGGGCTCCACCCCGGCCGCCACGATCGTGGACAAGTACGGCGCCGAGCTCGTCCCGGCCGCCACCTACTCCGCATGCCTGGAGCCGCTGCGCAACAAGCAGGTTGAAGCCGTGACCACCGACAACGTGATCCTCGCCGGCTTCGTTGACAAGGAACCGGACGCCTTCAAGCTCGCCTCCGAAGAAACCTTCACCAAGGAGCCTTACGGCATCGGCCTGAAGAAGGGCGACACCGAGTTCCGCAACTGGATCAATGACCAGCTCGAATCCTTCGAAAAGGACGGCTCCTACAAGAAGGCCTGGGAAGCCACTGCAGGTTCGGTCATCAAGACCGCTCCCAGCCTCCCGGCCATCAACCGTTACTAAGTAGCGTCCGCCGCGCCGCCGGGGCTGCTCAGCAGCCCCGGCGGCACAGCCTTTAATCCGTCCACGCTTACAGCCGAAGGATCTTATGGACGTCATCTTTGAAAACCTGCCCCTGTACTGGGAAGGTTTTCTCCGCACTCTCTTTCTCTCCGCCGTCTCCGGCATCTTCGCGTTGATCCTTGGCACCTTGCTGGCCGCGGCACGCGTCTCCCCGGTAGCGGCGCTGCGCGGTTTCAGCACCGTGTACGTGGAAGTCCTCCGCAATACCCCGCTGACCATCGCTTTCTTCTTCGCAGCGGTAGTGCTCCCCCGGATCGGGGTCAAATTTGAGCAGTTCGAGATCGCCGCCATCATCGCCCTCAGCACCTACACCGCCGCGTTCATCGCCGAAGCTGTCCGCTCAGGTGTCAACAGCGTGCCTGTGGGCCAGGCCGAGGCAGCACGCAGCATCGGCATGAAGTTCGGCCAGGTTCTTTCGCTCATCATCCTCCCCCAGGCACTTCGGACGGTGATCCCGCCACTGATCAACATCCTGATCGCCCTGGTCAAGAACTCCTCGGTGGCCGGCGCCTTCTTCGTCCTGGAGCTGTTCGGCTACGGCCGACAGCTGGCCAACGCCAACGGTGACGCCGTGATCACTGTCCTGCTGGGCACGGCGTTCTTCTATCTGCTCCTCACCGTTCCGCTGGGAATCCTCGCCAACACGGTGGAACGAAAGGTGGCGATTGCCCGATGAGCTCCGTTCTCTACGACGTCCCCGGCCCCAAAGCGCGCCGGGTTTCCCTCATTGCCTCCATCATCGGCGGCCTGCTGATTCTTGGCCTGCTGGCCTGGGTTGTCATGATCCTCGCCCAGCAGGGCATCTTCGAGGCCCGCCGCTGGCAGATCTTCACCCGAGCCGACGTGTGGCGCCTCCTCGGCAACGGACTCGGATCCACCCTGTCCGCTGCGGCACTCGCGGCAGTCATCGCCTTCCCCCTTGGCCTGCTGCTGTGCCTCCTGCGCATTTCGGACGCCGCAGCGATCCGGGTACCCATGCGGGTCATCCTGGAATTCCTGCGCGGCATGCCGGTGGTCCTGATGATGCTCTTCATCCTCCTGGGCTTCGGCACCTCCGCGTTCGTAGCCGTCGTGGCCGGCCTGGTGCTGTACAACGCGGCCGTCTTCGCCGAAATCATCCGTGCAGGCATCCAGTCACTGCCCAAGGGGCAACGCGAAGCAGGCCTGGCCATCGGCCTGACCAGCTACAAATCGCGCATGCTCATCGAATTGCCGCAGGCAATCCGGCGCATGATGCCCTCGCTCGTCGCACAGATGGTGGTGCTGCTCAAGGACACCTCGCTGGGCTACATCGTGGCCTACGGCGAACTGCTGCGGGCCGTCCAGGTCATGGCGGACTTCCTGGGCACGCAGTACCTGTTCCCCATCTTCTTCGTGGCAGCGGCCATCTACATCGCCATCAACATCTCGGTGTCACGGCTTGCCGTATGGATCGAGCGCCGCGGCTCCAAGAAGGCTGCGGGCGGTACGGCGAAGGCGGAACCCGATGTCCTGGAAGCCGCGGCCCCCTAGGCTTCGAAGCTGCAACCCGACGCTCCAAGAAAAAAGGTCCGGAATTCCCTTTGGGAGTTCCGGACCTTTTCGGTTGAGAACGGTCAGGCAGCGAGCCAGCTTTGCAGCGCGGCGAGGCATTTGCGGATGGCATCGGCGTGGACGTGCTCGTTGTCCTTGTGCGCCAGCAGCGCGTCGCCCGGACCGAAGTTCACCGCCGGGATGCCCAGCTCGCTGAAACGCGCGACGTCGGTCCAGCCGTATTTGGGCTTGGGTTCGGCTCCCACGGCGGCCACGAAGGAAGCGGCTGCCGGGTGCTGCAGACCGGGCCGCGCACCGGCGGCGGCATCGGTGCGGACCACGTCAAAGCCCTCCAGCAGTTCCCGGACGTGGGCTTCGGCCTGGTCCGGTGTCTTGTCCGGGGCGAAACGGTAGTTGATTTCCACCACGCAGCGGTCCGGGATGACATTGCCGGCGGTGCCGCCGTTGATTTTCACAGCGTTGAGGCTTTCCCGGTAGTCAAGCCCGTCAACGTTGATGGTGCGTGGTTCATAGGCTGCCAGGCGGGCCAGGATGGGGGCTGCGGCGTGGATGGCGTTGCTGCCCATCCACGCGCGGGCCGAGTGTGCGGCCTCCCCTGACGTGCTGGCCTCGAACCGGCTGGTTCCGTTGCAGCCGCCCTCCACTGTGCCGTCCGTTGGCTCCAGCAGGATGGCGAAGTCTCCCTGCAGCAGGTTTCCATGGTTGCGGACCAGGCGTCCCAGGCCGCTCTTGACCGCTTCCACTTCCTCGTGGTCGTAAAACACAAAGGTGACGTCCCGCTTGGGCTGCGCGCCGCCGTCGGACATTCCTGCAGCCAGCGCGAGCTGGACGGCCACCCCGCCCTTCATGTCTGTGGCGCCCCGGCCGTAGAGGATACCCTCGCCCGGAACTCCGGAGTCCCAACTGGAGGGGACGGTGCCCCTGGAACCTTCAGTCAGCGGAAGCGGGACCGTGTCCAGATGGCCGGCGAGGATGACGCGTTCGCTGCGGCCAAGTTCGGTGCGGGCGATGATGGCGTCACCGTCGCGCACCACGGTGAGTTGGGGAATCTCCCGCAGGGCGGCTTCGACGGCGTCCGCGAGCTGCTTCTCATTGCCCGACACGCTGTTGATGTCCATGAGTGCCGCCGTCAACAGCGCGACGTCCTGGTGCACGTCAAGGGTGGACACGGAAGATTCGGGGGCGGTTTCAGCAGTCACGAAGCCAGTCTAGTTCGAACCGCCCGCCCGGCCCTCGATAGACTGGAGCACATGACTGAGACCGCTTCTTCCGCCGTGCCCGAAACCCTGACCTCCACCACTGATGACCGTTCCGCCTATGGCTTTGGTGTAGCAACCATCGCCGCCGGCGATGCCACGGTCCTGGACGTCTGGTTCCCCGCACCGGCACTCGGTGTTGCAGCCGAGGACCTCCGCTCCGTGGAAAACGCCGACGAAGCCCTGACCGCCATCGCTGAGAACGGCGCAGACCAGGACCGCGGCACGGAGCAGAAGGTGGTCTTTGTCCAGATCAACCTTGACGAGGCCCCCGCCGACACCGCGGACGCCTACCTCCGGCTGCACCTGCTGTCGCACCGCCTGGTCCAGCCCAACACCATCAATTTGGACGGCATCTTCGGCAAGCTCCCCAACGTCGTGTGGACCAACTTCGGCCCCGCCGCCGTCGAGGGTTTCGAGCTGACGCGCGCCAAGCTGCGCCGCCGGGGCGCCGTCACCGTCTACGGCATCGACAAGTTCCCGCGCATGGTGGACTACGTGGTTCCCAGCGGTGTCAGGATCGCCGACGCCGACCGAGTCCGCCTGGGCGCGCACCTCGCCGCCGGGACCACCGTCATGCACGAGGGCTTCGTGAACTTCAACGCCGGGACCCTGGGCACGTCGATGGTGGAGGGCCGCATCTCCGCGGGCGTCGTGACCGGTGACGGCAGCGACGTTGGCGGCGGCGCCTCCATCATGGGCACCCTGTCCGGCGGCGGCAAGGAAAAGATCACCATCGGCGAGCGGGTCCTGCTCGGGGCGAACTCCGGCGTGGGCATCAGCATCGGTGACGACTCGGTAGTCGAGGCAGGCCTTTACGTGACGGCGGGAACCCGCGTCCGCGTGCCGGGCCCCAAGGACGAGGTGGGCGAGGACACCACCAGGATCGTCAAGGCGGCCGAGCTCTCCGGCGTGCCCAACCTGCTGTTCCGCCGCAACTCCACCACGGGCGCGGTGGAGGCCCTCCCCCGCAAGGGCCAGACGGTGGAACTGAACGACGCCCTGCACGCCAACTAATCCCTTCGTGGCACCTCTGTCTGTGGCGCGTCGACGCGGCCTGCGCCGCCTGGCGGTGCTGCTCCTCACCCTGGCACTGGCAGTGGGAGGCATTTACACGGCATTGTACTTTGTGCAGCGTTCCGAGACCCTCGTTTCGGAACGCTGCACGGCCACGGCCGGCAACCGGACCGGGGAACTGGCGCCGGACCAGGCGGCAAACGCAGCGCTGATCACCGCGGCAGCTGTCCGGCGCGGCCTCCCGCCCCGGGCCGCCACCATTGCGCTGGCCACCGCCATGCAGGAGTCCAAGCTGCGCAACATCGGACACGGTGACCAGGCAGGACCGGACTCGCGGGGTCTTTTCCAGCAGCGGCCGTCCCAGGGCTGGGGCACCGAGGCCCAGATCATGGATCCCTACTATGCCGTCAACGCCTTCTACGACGCCCTGGTGAAGATCCCCGGATACGAGACGCTGGACATTACGGACGCGGCCCAGCAGGTCCAGCGGTCCGCCTACCCCAAGGCATACGCCCAGCACGAGGAGATGGGACGCGCTTTCGCTTCCGGGCTTACCGGACAGGCACCTGCGGCAGTCCAATGCACCCTGCGCTCCCCCACCGCCGGTGGAAAGTCGGCTGCGGTGGTTACGGAACTGGAGCAGGCGTACGGGGGCGTGGATGCGCAGGTGGACGGCTCCACGCTGGTGGTGGACGCGGACGGAGCGCTTGCGTGGTCGGTTGCCCAGTGGGCGGTGGCCAACGCCAAGGACCTGGCCGTAACAAAGGTGGAAGTGGCCGGCCGCAGCTGGGACCGGCCCGACGGGGACGGCTGGCAGGCGTCCGGGGCCGCCGACGGGCAGGTGCGCATCACCGTACGGCAGGACGACGGCGGCGCCTGACGTCCGCCGTCGTCCAGCCGGCGAGGACTAGACCAGGATTTCCAGCACCGGCTGGACGTAGCTGCGGAACAGCTCAGCCTGGCCCATCAGCTCCTGGCTCATGATGATCTTGTCTGGTTCCAGGTACCACGCCCGCTGCTCGTCCAGCGGCAACTCAATAATGGTCAGCTTGAAATCCCGGGAGTCCCGTCCCACCTCCATCAGCCTGTCATCCACCATTTCCCCCAGCAGCTGGTCCGTTCCGCTGGCCACGCGTTGGGCTTCAAGCTCCGCATATTCGCTTCTGCGCTCCCTGGCCCAGGTGAGTGCGGCGCCGAAGTGGGCCTGCAGGACCCGTTGGAGGGCCGGGGAGTTACCAAATGCTTCAAAATCCGGCGGGGAGAGTTCCGGCGACGTGTGCGGGTGCGCCTTGAGCAGCTGCTCCCACCAGGCCTCCCACTCAGTTTTCAGCGCGCTGAAGCCCCCCACGTCCGAGGTCAGGTGGGTGTGGTCCGCTGAGCGGACTTTGGGTGATGCGTGGGACAGCATGGGACGCCCCACTCCGTTCAGGCCGGCCGAGTCCCGGACGTAAAGAGCAATCATCATCGGCCCGGATGTGTCGGTGGTGATCTGCCACCCTGAACCGTTTGCGTGCTGCATCCAAAGTCCTTTCCTGGCCTCCCGGTGCCGAGCGTCATGATCCGGCCCGGCCTACCCGGCTATCAGTCTATTCCCGCAGCCACTCCGCGGAAGTGCAGGACAGGCTTTTGATGGCTCACCGGGCGATCCCGTCCAGGTGCCGTTCGAGCACGTCGCGGCACATCTGCGCCGTCATCCATCCCGGCTGGAGCAAGGCGTGCATGCACAGCCCGTCCAGCATTGCCAAGAGCCGTTCCGCTTCCACCACCAGGTTCTCCTGGGGTTCATCGTCCGGGAGCAGGGTTGAGACAAGTGTGCCCACAATGGCCGCGACTTCACGGTGGCTGCGGTCCGCTTCCGCCGCAAGGAACGGCCTGATGCGTGCAGCGTTCTTGAAAGCCAGCCATGCGCAAGCCTCCACAGCTGTTTCCTCATCCAGCGGAAGCATGCCGCCCAGAAGGGTTAAAACAGCCTCCCGCTGTTCCGGGCTTGCTGCACCAGCATCAAGCACGGCGGGCAGCAGGGACTGCAGCCGGCTGACCACCCCGTCCACCACTGTGCCGAAGCTAAACACCAGGAGCTCCTCGCTGCCCTGAAAGTAGTGCCGGACAGAACCGACTGCCAGTCCGGCTTCGTCCGCCACTTCCCGAAGCGAGGCACGCTCAAGCCCGTCCACGGCAATGATGCGGAGAACCGCCTGGACCACGTCCTGCCGCCGGACGCCGGCATCTACTATTTTGGGCACCATTCTTACTAGCACACTTGTGCTTTAACTGGCGGATCCGGGGTTACGGCTCGCAAGTAATCTGCTCGCGCCGGTGCCGGCCTAGACGGTCTTGGGTGCGAGGAGGATTTGCACGGCCTCAATCCGTTTGCCCACCCCGGACGTGCCTGCCGTCGCGCCATCGGCAACCCATGATTGCCAGCCGATATCCTGTACATGCGCGCGGTAGTAGATCCTGTAATGGCTGGCCATCTCGCCGGTCAGCCTGATTTCGAACGCTTCCAAACGTAGCCCTTGCCCGACCGTGCCGATGGGATTGGCCGAAGATGTCCACGGCTGCCAGCCGATGTTTTGCACATGCCCCCGCCACTCGATGTCCCCGGTATATGCCGTGCTTGACACATTGAGGCGCAACGCCTCGAGCCGGAGTGCCAGTCCGGTTGTCCCGGCGACGGTCCCATCCGAAACGTTCGCCATCCAGCCACGGTCCTGAACGTGGGCGGCATACACGGCAGTGAAAGCCGGCGCAACCTTCGGAACCAACTCGATCGTCACAGCCTCCATCCGAAGACCCTGCCCGACGGTGCCGGCCGTGGCTCCGTCGATCCGGTAAGGCTGCCAGCCAACGTTCTGCACATGCGCTCGATACCTGATGCTGTACTGCGAGGCCAGATCCCCCGTCAGCCGCAGCTCGAACGCTTCCAGTCGCAGGCCAAGCCCTGTCGTTCCAATCGGGGACGCCGCCGTCGTCCATGGCTGCCAGCCAATGTTCTGCACATGCCCTCTCCACAGAATGTCCCCCGACAGCCGGTCTCCAGCCATCGACAGGCGCAACGCCTCCACCGGCAGCGACCGGCCGGTCGTTCCTGCGGTGGCGCCGTCCGAGACGCTCGGCTGCCAGCCGATCGTCGCCACGTGGGCCTGGTAGACCCCGATGCACGTCATGTCGTAGTCGTAAGTGCCGTCAGTCCATTGCGCGAGGTGGACGGTGCCACCGGAGAAGCTGGGATTCACACAGAGGTCGGACGCTTCACTGGCGAAGTCGAGGCGCCCTGCCGGTGACCAGACGGGCACGTCGGGAAGCTGCCATGATCCGGTGATAGCCTCCCAAGCGCTCGAATAGGAATAGATCCCGGACGGGTAGCCGGCGTCCGCCAGGGCGGCCAAGAGGCCGTAGATAACGAACCGGTTCTCCTGCCGCTGGGTTGCCGTCGAACTGGGCCAGGGCTGTTGCGGGCGGGGTTCCACGTCGACCCAGATTCTCTCCGGCCGCCATCCAACCTCAGCGAGAGACGCGAGAGCCGCGCGGCCCTCGGCGTACCCGACGTTGCGCAGCCGGTCCGGTCCGGTGCTTGCGGGCCACGGGCCGTCGTCGCCATACGTGTCGTATTGCGCGGCGGTAGGGAAGGTACTCATGGTGTAGGCCTGGGCCCGGACACCCCGGTCGACCACCCACTGGAACTGCTGCTCCAGGCAGGGGTTCTCGGTGAAGGCAAGTCCGTGTGTCAGCCCAACGACCACGAACTCCGTGTCTTCCGGCGGCATCGGAAGACCGCCCGGACACTGGGGCCACGAAACGTCATGTCCGTAGTCGACAGCTCCGGCGGGTGGAGCGAACAGCACACCGAGTGCGAGCACCAGCAAAACCGCCAGGATGCGGGGCGCGGATGCCCCGCAGCAGCGGCCAGGTCGAAGAGCACGAAGACCGGCCATGGTGGCCCCTCCTTGTCGAAGGATGACCAAAATTATCCCACCCGCCCACCTTCATCGCCAGCTACGGGGATGGCAGGCTCTACCCTCAATTCACCGCCCTGGTTCAAGGCGTGCAGACGGCTTCTGACATTCCTGGAAGATGACGCCTTACATGACAACAGCGGCGGCAGGCAGTTTTCGTGGGATAGCGTTGAGGCATGAAAATCTTGGTCACAGGGGGCACCGGCTACATCGGTTCCCACACTGTTCTTTCCCTGCAGGAAGCCGGTCACGATGTGGTCGTCATCGACAACCTGGTCAACTCCAGCGAGGAGTCGCTGCGCCGCGTGGCCGAACTCAGCGGCAAGACCGCGGAGTTCCACAACGTTGATCTGGTGGACGAGGCCGCCGTCGAGTCGGTTTTCGCCGGAAGTGGCATTGAGGCGGTCATCCACTTCGCAGGGCTCAAAGCCGTGGGTGAATCGGTGCAGGAGCCACTGAAGTACTACTACAACAACCTCGTGGGCACGCTGAACCTGGTCCGCGTCATGGACAGGCATGACGTCCGGTCCATTGTCTTCAGCTCCTCGGCCACCGTCTACGGCGAACACAACCCCATCCCGTACGTGGAAAAGATGGAAATCGGCGCGAATAACCCTTACGGGCGCACGAAGGAACAGATCGAGGACATCCTCTCCGACGTCGGCGCCGCCGACTCCCGCTGGCACATAGCACTGCTGCGCTACTTCAACCCGGTAGGCGCCCACCCGTCGGGACGCATCGGCGAAGACCCGCAGGGCATCCCCAACAACCTTGTCCCGTTCATCGCCCAGGTGGCAGTGGGCCGCCGCGAGAAGCTCATGGTCTTCGGCGGCGACTACGACACTCCGGACGGCACCTGCCTGCGCGACTACATCCACGTGGTGGACCTGGCCGAAGGACACGTCGCAGCGCTGAACCACATCGCGGACCGCACCGGCGTGTTCCGCTGGAACCTCGGCTCCGGCAAGGGCTCCTCTGTCCTGGAGGTCCTGCGCTCCTTCGAGAAGGCAGTGGGCCAGCCCATCCCCTACGAGATCACTGGCCGCCGGGCGGGAGACCTTCCAGCCTTCTGGGCCGACGCCACCTCGGCCCTGGCAGACCTGAGCTGGTCCACCACCAAAACCGTGGACCAGATGTGCGAGGACCACTGGCGCTGGCAGAAGAACAATCCCCAGGGCTACGCTTCCTGACCCCGCCCTCCCCATCGATTGCTCCGTACTTGTCGTTATGGAGCCCCAGAACGACAAGTACGCAGCAATGGATGGTGATGAAAGCGAAACGGCCGCCCACCTTGGAAGGTGGGCGGCCGTCGTCGTACTGCCTGTTGGGATTACCGGGCGGGGTAGTCCCGCTCCGGCTCGCCGATGTACAGCTGGCGCGGGCGGCCGATCTTGGTGTTCGGGTCGCTGATCATTTCGCGCCACTGGGCAATCCAGCCCGGCAGGCGGCCGATGGCGAACAGGACGGTGAACATCTTCTCGGGGAAGCCCATGGCCTTGTAGATCAGGCCGGTGTAGAAGTCCACGTTCGGGTAGAGCTTCCGCTGGATGAAGTAGTCATCGCTGAGCGCCTTCTCTTCCAGGCGCATGGCGATGTCCAGCAGTTCGTCGTTGCCGCCGAGCTTGCTCAGGATCTCGTGGGCCGTGGCCTTGACGATCTTGGCGCGCGGATCGTAGTTCTTGTAGACGCGGTGTCCGAAGCCCATCAGGCGGACGCCGTCTTCCTTGTTCTTGACCTTCTCCATGTAGTCCTCGGGCTTGAGGCCCTCGGCCTGGATCTGGCGGAGCATCTTCAGCACGGCCTCGTTGGCTCCGCCGTGGGCAGGGCCGAAGAGGGCGTTTATGCCGGCCGAAACGGAGGCGAAGAGGTTGGCGTTGGAGGAGCCCACCAAGCGCACCGTGGAGGTGGAGCAGTTCTGCTCGTGGTCCGCGTGCAGGATGAGGAGCAGGTCCAGGGCCTTGACGATAACCGGGTCCAGCTCGTACTGCTCGGCGGGGAGGCCGAAGCTGAGGCGCAGGAAGTTCTCCACCAGGTTCATGGAGTTGTCCGGGTACAGCATGGGCTGGCCAATGGACTTCTTGTGCGCGTAGGCGGCGATGACCGGCAGCTTGGCCATCAGGCGGATGGTGGAAACCTCCACCTGCTCGGCATTGAACGGGTCCAGCGAGTCCTGGTAGAAGGTGGACAGCGCGGACACGGCCGAGGACAGCACCGGCATGGGGTGCGCGTCGCGGGGGAAGCCGCCGAAGAAGCCCTTGAGCTCCTCGTGCAGCAGGGTGTGGCGCCGGATCTTCTGGTCGAACTCGTCCAGCTCAGTGGGAGTGGGCAGGTTGCCGTAGATCAGCAGGTAGGACACCTCGAGGAAGCTGGAATGCTGCGCCAGCTGCTCGATGGGGTATCCGCGGTAGCGCAGGATGCCCGCATCGCCGTCGATGTAGGTGATGGCGGAAGTGGTTGCTGCGGTGTTCATGAAGCCGGGGTCGAACGTCACGGCGCCGGTCTGCTTCAGCAGTTTGGAGACGTCGTAACCTTCGTTCCCTTCAACAACCTGGATGCGCGGGAGCTTCAGCTCGCCACCTGCGTGGAGCAGGGTCGCAGCATTGTTGGTCTCAGTCATGGAGTCCCCTTCATGAGGCGTCTTTGGCCTCTGTCGAAAGCTTGATCCAATATCAGGTGAGCCGTGCACTGAGCCTGAGAAGACAGGTTCCAACACCCGGGCTGCCTTCTTGTAGAAAGCCACCATTGATCGTCAACTTAAAAAGTACCGCTCCTTGGCGGGTGTCACTAATCCGCAGGCTTCCCCGACGGCCTGAAATGCCCGGGATGTGGGGCGAGTCACACGAATATTACGCAGCCTTAGGAGCCGGATCCGGCCAGCCGTTCCACGGCGGCGTCGATCCGCTCGTCGGATCCGGTCAAGGCCACGCGGACATAGCCGTTGCCTGCCTCTCCGTAGAAGACGCCCGGCCCTACCACGATGCCGCGGTCGGCGAGGCGGGCCACGGTGTCCCATGTGCCCTCCCCTGCCGTCGACCACAGGTACAGCCCGGCGTCGGACTCCTTGATCTCCAGGCCGAAGTCCAGCAGCGCGGGCACCAGCCGTTCACGCCGGCCGCGGTACAGGTCTTTCTGGGCCTCGACGTGCGCGTCGTCGCCCAGCGCCACCCGCATGGCCTCCTGGACCGGGTACGGCACGATCATGCCCGCATGCTTGCGGCTGTTGACGAGGTTGGGCATCAGGTCAGGATCACCGGCAACGAAGGCCGCCCGGTAGCCCGCCAGGTTGGACTGCTTGCTGAGCGAGTACACAGCGAGCAGGCCCTGGTGCGAGCCGCCGGCCACGCGGGGATCAAGGATGCTGGGGACGCGCCGGCCACCGCGCTGGACGTCCCAGTCGCCCCAGCCGAGCTCTGCGTAGCATTCGTCAGAGGCCACCACAGCGCCCAGTTCACGGGCCTGGTCCACCAGCGCCTTCAGTGACTCCGCGTCGCGGACGCTACCCGTGGGGTTGCCCGGCGAATTGACCCAAATGAGGCGCACGCGTGCACGGGTGGCGTCATCGAGCTCGTCCAGGTTGTCCGTTGCAACGGACGTGACCCCGGCAAGGGTCGCGCCGATATCGTACGTGGGGTAGGCCACCTTGGGCCGTACGACGACGTCTCCGGGCTTGAGGCCCAGCAGCAGCGGCAGCCACGCAACGAGTTCCTTGGAGCCCACTGTGGGCATGATGTTCCGGGGGTCGATGCCCGATACGCCCCGGCGGCGTTCGAACCAGCCGGCAATGGCCTCCCGAAGTGCCGGCGTGCCGTGGACTGTGGGATAGCCGGGAGCATTGGCGGCCGCCTTCAGGGCGTCCTGCACCAGCTGCGGGGTGGGATCCACAGGGGTGCCGATGGACAGGTTGACTGCGCCGCCCGGGTGCTCCGCGGCCTTGGCCACGTAGGGGGCCATGGCCTCCCAGGGATAGTCGGGCAGGTCCAGGCCAAAGGAATTCACTGCTGCGGTCACGTTTCCGTCCGAGTCAGTGGTCTTGGTTCTGCGGCGGCAGGGCGGCGATCATCGGGTGGTCCTTGCCCGTGTTGCCGATCTTGGCCGCTCCGCCCGGGGAGCCGAGGTCGTCGAAGAATTCAACGTTGGCCTTGTAGTAGTCAGCCCATTCTTCCGGGGTGTCATCTTCGTAGTAGATGGCCTCCACCGGGCACACCGGCTCGCAGGCGCCACAGTCGACGCACTCGTCCGGATGGATGTACAGCGAACGCTCGCCCTCATAGATGCAGTCGACCGGGCATTCCTCAATGCATGCCTTGTCCTTAACGTCCACACACGGCTGCGCGATTACGTACGTCACGTCCCTGGCCTCTCCACGTTGGGTTCCGGCTTCCCCGCCGGCTCTTGCGTCCGGCAGCAGGGCCGGACCATTGACATCTGAGCCTATTATCCCCCAGCCCGTTCCCGCGAACCTAGCCGGGCGCCCTAGTATGAACTGGTGAGTCAGCCAGTACCTGCACCCGCCCGCTTCCTTGCCGCGGCCGAGCCCGGCACCCGGGTGGTGGTGCGCTACCGGATCGAAGGTGGCCTCACAGACGCCCTGGGCCACCTGCTGGCGTGCGACGCTGGTTCCTGCACCATCCGCACCCGGCAGGCCGACGTCGTCGTCCCCCTTGAGCTGGTGGTGGCAGCGAAGCAAGTTCCGCCCGCTCCCCCGCGGCGCTCGAACGCACGCTGAGCGCAGCTCTCACTGCGCAGGGGCTGTCCATGCACACCCACTCCCGCCGTCATTGCGCGGTGCGGTACATTGCCAGAGCCTGCTGCACCATCTGCACGAACCCGTCCGGCTCGTTAAGCAGCATCTCAAACGTCACCCGCAGGGTTGGAACACCCTGGACAACGGTGACGTTCCACCGGCGCCGGTCCTCGCGGTAGGCCTCCCGGCTGCTGTGGTGGGCATGGCCGTCGGTTTCAATACCGAGCAGGCCGTCAACGAATAGGTCCAGGTGTCCCATCCCGGGGATCCTGACCTGCAGCTCAACCGTGTGCCCGGCTTCCTCCAACAGGTACCGCGCCATCGTTTCGATGATGGACCCGGATTGGGGGCGGATCCGTCCCACCAGCTCCCTTAGGCCCTTTTCGCGGACGGCCGGAAACCGGTCCCGCAGTGCCGGAAGTTGGATGAGCCCGTTCTTGACCGCGGATTCAGCAATCGTCAGTCCCTCCAGGGGCGCCAGGCAGCGCAGCGACTGGCACACGACGTCCAAAGATGTCAGCGGAATCTTGCTGCGGTGGACGATACAACCAGGGACCGGCCGCCCGTGCGGCGCGGCCAGATGCGGCCTGTCCGGGTGCCTCACTACCCACAGGCCAGCGGCACTGGCAGCCGACACGCACCCCAGGACCGCGTGGTGGCGCCCCGCGTGAATGAGTACAGGATCCGCCTGCGCGTGGGCATAGACGCCGCGGGCAATCCTCTGGACCGAGCCCCCGGCCACTCCCGACTCCAGGCTTCGGCGCGAAACTCCGGCCGTTGACAGTGAGTGGATGCTGGCAACGCCACCCAGGGCAGCCAGGGCTTCCGAAACAGTTGGCATAACTGCATGCTCGCCCTTTGCGGAGCGGGACGCAGGGCCTGGGAACCGCTATGTGGAAAAGCTTCCGTGCGCTGTGACAGCGCGGCTCGTTGCGCAGGGGCTGTCCCTGCACAATGAGCCTCCGATTCGTTGCGCTGCCAGGAGCCTAAACGCAGAATGCCACCGGCATGTGCCGGTGGCATTCGTTTTACTGCGATGTAGTTAGACCTTCGCGCGGGCGCGGTTGGCCTTGGCACGCTCGTTGGTGTCCAGGATGACCTTCCGGATGCGGATGGATTCCGGGGTTACCTCGACGCACTCGTCCTCGCGGGCGAATTCCAGCGATTCCTCGAGGGTCAGCTCGCGCGGCGGGGTCAGGTTCTCGAAGGTGTCCGAGGAAGCCGCACGCATGTTGGTGAGCTTCTTTTCCTTGGTGATGTTGACGTCCATGTCGTCAGCGCGGGAGTTCTCGCCTACGATCATGCCCTCGTAGACCTCAGAGGTGGGCTTGACGAAGAAGGAGCCGCGTTCCTGCAGGTTGATCATGGCGAACGGGGTAACAACACCGGCGCGGTCAGCAATCATCGAACCGTTGGTGCGGTACTCGATGGGGCCGGCCCACGGCTCGTAGCCCTCGGAGATGGAAGCAGCAATGCCGGCACCGCGGGTATCCGTGAGGAACCGCGTGCGGAAACCGATCAGGCCACGGGCCGGAACGATGAACTCCATGCGGCACCAGCCAGTGCCGTGGTTGGCCATGTTGGTCATCCGGCCCTTGCGCGCGGCCATCAGCTGAGTCACCGCGCCAAGGTATTCCTCCGGCACGTCGATGGTCATGTGCTCCATCGGCTCGTGTACCTTGCCGTCGACGATCCTGGTGACAACCTGCGGCTTGCCCACGGTCAGTTCGAAGCCTTCACGGCGCATCTGCTCCACCAGGATGGCCAGCGCCAGCTCGCCACGGCCCTGGACCTCCCAGGCGTCGGGACGCTCGGTGGGCAGAACCTTGATGGAGACGTTACCGATCAGTTCCTTGTCCAGGCGGTCCTTGACCTGGCGCGCGGTGACCTTCGCGCCCTTGACCTTGCCGGCCAGCGGCGAGGTGTTGATACCGATGGTCATGGAGATCGCAGGATCGTCCACGGTGATCAGCGGTAGGGGCTGCGGGTTTTCAGCGTCGGTCAGGGTCTCGCCGATGGTGATGTCCTCGATACCGGCGACGGCGACGATCTCGCCGGGGCCTGCGGACTCGGCCGGCACGCGGTCCAGGGCCTTGGTGGCCAGCAGTTCGGTGATCTTGACGTTCTTCAGCTCACCGTTGGCGCGTGCCCAGGCAACGGTCTGACCCTTGCGCAGGGTGCCGTTGTAGATGCGCAGCAGTGCCAGGCGGCCCAGGAACGGGGAGGCATCCAGGTTGGTGACGTGCGCCTGCAGGACACCTTCCGGGTTGTAGGTGGGAGCGGGGATGTGCTCGATGATGGTCTTGAACAGCGGCTCCAGGTCCTCGTTTTCCGGCGCGGTGCCGTCGGCCGGCTGCTCCAGGGACGCACGGCCAACCTTGGCGGCGGCGTAGACAACGGGGACTTCGAGGATCTTGTCCAGGTCCAGGTCCGGAACTTCATCGGCGAGGTCGGAGGCCAGGCCCAGGAGCAGGTCCATGGACTCGTGGACAACTTCCTCGATGCGGGCGTCGGGGCGGTCGGTCTTGTTGACCAGCAGGATGACGGGCAGGTGCGCGGCGAGGGCCTTGCGCAGCACGAAGCGGGTCTGCGGAAGCGGACCTTCAGAAGCGTCCACCAGGAGAACGACGCCGTCCACCATGGACAGGCCGCGCTCCACCTCGCCACCGAAGTCGGCGTGGCCGGGGGTGTCGATCACGTTGATAGTGATGGTCTCACCGTTGGAGGACGGACCGTTATAGGCAACCGTGGTGTTCTTGGCCAGGATGGTGATGCCCTTTTCGCGCTCCAGGTCACCGGAGTCCATCACGCGGTCTTCGAGGTGGTTGTGCTCGGCAAAAGAGTTGGTCTGCTTGAGCATGGCGTCGACCAAGGTGGTCTTGCCGTGGTCAACGTGGGCCACGATCGCGACGTTGCGCAGGTCACTGCGCGATGCAGTGGCTACCGCGGTGTTGGTGGTGGTTTCAGACATGCGTAAAGGCTCGATTCAGTGGAGTCAGCTGTTGTATCGCGACATTTCCAACTGGAACGCACGACGGACAAGGCCCTTGGCACAGGGCGCCTTCCTCTATTCTAGCCGCTGAGCCATTTGTTGGCCTAAATTCCGGCAGGCTTTGCGGCTGCGGGAGTTGCCTGTTCAGGCCGTAGCCGTACACGGTGTGACCAAGTTCACTGCGTGCATGGCATGATGTCTGTGACACAGCGCCCATCCTTTGAGCACGCCGGAGACAACGATGCCCCCTGCCAAAGCCACCACCATGCGTGGTGCAGCGTGGGCTGCCGCCGCAGTGGTCACCGGGATCGTCGCGGTCTCGGGTGTCATGGGACCCGCCGGCAACGCATTTTCCACTGGCTCTCCGGACAGCAGCCTGTCGCGGGCAGCCTCAGGGCAAGCAGCCAGCGGCAAGGCGGCAGCTTTGAAACCGGGCAGCGCGAATCCAGCAGTGGCAGCCAGTGCCCACGTCCGGAATGCGGGCAACGGCAGGCTTGAAGCGGTACTGCCGGACATCGGGAAGACCGTCCTGCTGATCGGGGATTCACAGTCGGAACCCGTCGACGGCTGGCCCCGCTTGGGCCTCGCCGCGGCCGGGTACAACGTCTACTTCTGCGGCCGGGGCGGCACCGGCTACGTCGCGGCGAACGGCGCCACGGGTAATTATGTTGACGCCCTGCAGCGCGGGGACTGGCTGCTTCCCTCCGGCACTCCCGCGCTGATTGTGATCGAGGGCGGCGGCAACGACGCCGCCGGCGGCGCAAGCAACGCGCAGATCGCACGGAACGCCGAACGGCTTATCACTGAACTGCGGGGCCGTTATCCCGGCACCCGCCTGGCGATCATTGGCACCCTGGCACGGGGAGCGAACGACGGCGGCGGCCGCCGGAGCGAGGTGGACGCTTTGCTGGGTGCCGTGGCGGCAGCGAATGGAATGCCCTTTATCTCCACGGGAGACTGGCTCACCAGGTATGGACTGGCAAAGGACCTCGCTGATGCAGTCCACATGAACCCCGAAGGCCGGGTGGCCCTGGGCGGGATTCTTGGGCGCAGGCTGCGTGAACTTGGCCTGGACCGGAACCCTGCAGCGGGGCAGGACGCCCTCGCCGCAGTGCCTGGCAGCGACAGCACGTTCCAGGACTGACAGCCAAAGCCTGCCGGTTCCACCGGTGAACCAAACGGTTGCCCCGGTCGTCAAACGACTGGAGCCGGGACCTAGAAGGTCCCGGCTCCAACCGTTTACAACAAACTCCCCGCTATGCCACCTCGGGGGGAAGCATCAGCTTGGCGCCGGGGATGGCATTGAGCAGTGCCTTGGTGTACTCCTGCTGGGGCGATTCGAAGACCTCGTCCGTGGATCCGGTCTCCACCAGGCGGCCCTTCTCCATGACGCATACGTGGTCCGCGATCTGCCGCACCACGGCCAGGTCATGCGTGATGAACAGGTACGTCAGCCCAAGGTTGGCCTGCAGGTCGGCGAGCAGGTTCAGCACCTGCGCCTGCACCAGGACATCCAGGGCGGAAACTGCCTCATCACAGATGATGACTTCCGGGTCCAGCGCCAGTGCGCGGGCAATAGCTACACGCTGCCGCTGCCCGCCGGACAGCTCATTGGGATACCGCTGCATGGCGGACTGGGGCAGTGCCACCTGGTCCAGCAGGGTCCGGACCTTCTTTTCGCGGCTGGCCTGGTCCCCGATCTTGTGGACCCGCAGCGGTTCTTCGATCGTGCGGTAGATGTTGTACATCGGGTCGAGGGAGCCGTAAGGGTCCTGGAAGATCGGCTGGACGCGCCGGCGGAACTTGAACAGTTCGGCAGGCTTCAGGCCCGAAGTGTCCACGCCGTCGAACAGGATCTTGCCCTCGGTCGGCTTCTCCAGCTGGAGCACCATCTTGGCCACCGTGGACTTGCCGGAACCCGACTCCCCCACGATCGCCGTCGTAGTTCCCCGCCGGACGTCGAAGCTGACGCCGTCGACGGCTGCGAAGTCCGTCGCCTTGCCCAGGCCCTGGCGGAGCTTGTACACCTTCCGCAGGTCCTGGATCTGCAGGAAGGTGTCCGGCTTCACAGCCTCAGCCGCGGGAGCCAGCAGGTCCGTGGTCTCCACGCCCTGCTCCTTGGCCACCTGGATGCGGCGGCTGGCCAAGGACGGAGCGGACTCCACGAGCCGCTTGGTGTACGGGTGCTGCGGGCTGCGGAGCAGTTCGAGCGACGGCCCTGCTTCAACGACGCGGCCCTGGTACATGACCACCACTTTGTCTGCACGCTCGGCTGCAAGGCCAAGGTCGTGGGTGATCAGCAGGACAGAGGTGCCCAGGTCCTTGGTCATGGTCTCCAGGTGGTCCAGGATCTGTCGCTGGACCGTGACGTCGAGGGCCGAGGTCGGTTCGTCCGCAATCAGCAGGCGCGGCTGGCAGGAGAGGCCAATGGCGATCAGAGCGCGCTGGCGCATACCGCCCGAGAACTCGTGCGGGTACTGGTTGGCCCGGCGCTTGGCGTCGGGCAGTCCCGCCTGGGACAGCACCTTGGCAATATCATCCGGCCCGCTGGGCCTGCCGTTGGCCCGCAACGTCTCGCGGACCTGGTAGCCGATCTTCCACACCGGGTTCAGGTTGGACATGGGGTCCTGCGGAACCATGCCGATGGTGTTGCCGCGCAGTTCGATCATGCGCTGCTCGCTGGCGTGGGCGATGTCCTCGCCGTCGAGCAGGATCTGGCCGCCAGACACCCTGCCGTTGTTGGGCAGAAGGCCGATGGCTGCCAGGGCAGTGGTGGACTTGCCCGAACCGGACTCCCCCACGATGGCCACCGTTTCACCGGGCATGATGGTCAGGTGCGCATTCCGCACCGCGTGGACCTCACCGCCGCCGGTCTTGAAGGTAATGGCGAGGTCGCGGATCTCGAGCAGTGGCCTGACGCCGGTGGCACCGGCTTCATCAATGCGGACGTCTGGACTTGTCATCTCTTTATCTCTCATCGCTGACGGCTCTTCGGGTCCAGGGCGTCACGCACGGCGTCACCCAGCATGATGAAGCTCAACACTGTGATGGACAGCGCCGCGGCCGGGTAGAGCATGATTTCCGGCCGGGTCCTGATCGATGCCTGTGCGCCTGCGATGTCGTTGCCCCAGGACATGATGCTCTGGGGCAAGCCGATGCCCAGGAAGGACAGTGTGGCTTCGGCCACGATGAACACGCCAAGTTCCAGCGTCGCCAGGACAATGATCGGAGCCAGCGCGTTCGGCAGGACGTGGCGCACCAACGCACCGAACTTGGACACGCCAAGGGCACGGGCGGCAGTGACGAAGTCAGCGTTGCGCACCTCGATGACCGCGCCACGGGTAATGCGCGCCATTTGCGGCCAGGCCAGGAGCGAGATCACGAACACCACCGTCCACACGCTCTTGTTCTCCCGGAACAGGGGCAGCTGCGTGATTACCAGCGCGCCGAGGACCAGCGGCAGGGCGAAGAAGATGTCACCCAGGCGGGCCAGCACGGCATCGATCCAGCCGCCGTAGTACCCGGCGAGGGCGCCAAGCGTTACGCCGATGACCAGCACGCACAGTACCGAAAGCAGGCCTACGGACAGTGAGGCCTGGGTGCCATGGATGACCCTGGAGTAGACGTCGCAGCCCTGGAAGGTGAAGCCGAATGGGTGCCCGGCGGTAGGGCCGCCCTCGGAATTGGAGAGCTCGCAGCCGGCATTGGGCGGCGTGGAGGTGAAGAGTCCCGGGAACAGCGCAATCACGATCAGGGCAAGGATCAGCAGTGCCGAGATGATGAACAGCGGACGACGGCGGAGCTTGCGCCAGGCGTCTGCCCACAGGCTAAGCGGGGCTTGGTCCGTCTTGACGGCGTCCGTTGCCTGCAGCGGTGTCTCGTCGATGGGTGCCACGAAGTGGCTGTTATTACTGGTCATAGCGGATCCTCGGGTCAAGCCAGGCGTACAGGAGATCGACAAGCAGGTTGGCCACCACGAACACCAGCACCAGCACGCTGACGATGGAGACGATCGTGGGGCCTTCACTGCGGAGGACAGCCTGGTAGAGCTTGTTGCCGACTCCGGGGACGTTGAAGATGCCCTCTGTAACGATGGCACCGCCCATCAGGCCGCCGAGGTTGGCGCCCAGGTAGGTCACCACCGGGATCAGCGAGTTGCGCAGGATGTGTGCCATGACCACGCGGGGGCGGGACAAGCCCTTCGCGGTAGCGGTCCGCACGTAGTCGGCGTTCATGTTTTCACTGACAGACGCACGGGTCAGTCGGAGGACATAGGCGAAGGAAACAAGTCCCAAAACCACTGCCGGCAGCAACAGGGTCCCCCAGTTGGCGTTGGCGCCAACCGTGGGTTTGGCCCAGCCCAGCTGAACGCCGAAGACGAGCTGGAAAACGAAGCCCAGGACGAAGGTGGGGACTGCGATCACCACCAGCGAGGCCACCAGGACCGTGGAGTCGAACCAGCCGCCGCGGCGCAGGCCGGCGAAAACACCGAACGCAACGCCAAAAATGGCCTGGATGGCCAGCGCCTCGATGGCGAGCATCGCGGTTACCGGGAAGACGCGGGTCAGGCTCGCCGCGATGGGCTGGCCGGTGAAGTCGTTGCCCAGGTTGAAGGTAAAGAGGTTTTTGAGGAACAGGCCGTACTGGACCCAGAACGGCTGGTCCAGGTTGTACTGGGTGCGCAGGGTGTCAATGACTGCCTGCGGGGGCTGGCGGTCGCCGAACAGCGCGGCGATAGGATCGCCGGGCAGGGCGAACACCATGTAATACACCAGAAGGGTGGTGCCGATGAAAACAGGGATCACCTGAAGGAGTCGGCGCAGGATGAACCGGATCACAGGATCACCTGCCTTCCGGGACGGGGGAGAACGCGTTCATGAATGCCTTCCTGCCGCTTGCAGGCCAATGGGGGCCCGGACATGACCGGAACCCCCATCAGCCTGACGGCAAGTTAGATCTGGGACTACTTGGCCGTGATGCCGTAGTAGAGAATTTCGCCGTTCCAGCCGGTCTCGGCCTTCGTGACGTTGTTGCTCCATACGATCGGGCGTGCCTGATCCCAGAGCGGCAGTCCGGGCAGGTCCTGGAACAGGATCTCCTGCGCCTGGTTGAACTTGGCGTTTGCCTCGTCCGTGGTCTTGCTTGCAAGCCCTTCCTTGAGCAGCTTGTCGAACTCAGGGTTCGAGTACTTCTCGTAGTTGGACGGAGCACCCGTAGCCCACACCGGTCCGAGGAAGTTGTAGAGCGACGGGTAGTCACCCTGCCAGCCGGAGCGGGTCAGGCCGGGCAGCTCGCCGGATTTACGCAGGTTGAGGACTTCCGCGAACTTGGCGAAGGGCTGGATTTCAGCCTGGATGCCGAGGTTGTTCTTGAAGCCGTTGGCTACGGCGTCGATCCATTCCTTGTTGCCGCCGTCGGTGTTGGAGGCAATCTGGAGGGGCTTGGAGTTGTCGTACGGCTGGATCTTGTCGGCCTGGGTCCACAGGTCCTTGGCCTTGGCGGCGTCGAACTTCAGGACCTCGCTGCCCTTAAGGCCTTCCTTGAACCCGTCAATGACAGGAGGAGCGAATGCCTTGGCCGGGGTGCGGGTGCCGTTGAAGACCACTTTGGCGATTTCTTCGCGGTTGATGGCGTAGGACAGTGCCTGGCGGCGCAGCTTGCCGGCTTCACCCTGGAAGTTCGGGTTGTAGCCCGGGATGTTGAGCGTGGAATCCGTGGCAACGGCCTTCGTTGCATTCCGGTCCGGGAAGTCGGAGACGTAGGTCTTCAACGCGTTGGACGGCAGGACGTCGGTGATGTCCAGGTTGTCGGACTGCAGGTCGGTGTACGCGGGACCCGGATCCGTGTAGAACTTGAAGGTCACGCCACCGTTCTTGGCCTCGCGGTTGCCTTTGTAATCGGCGTTCTTCACCAGCGAAATTGACTGGTCGTGGACCCAAGAGCCCTGCTTCGGGAACTTATAGGGTCCGTTGCCCACCGGGTTCTCACCGTAGGCTTTGGGATCTGCCAGTGCGGCGGAAGGCATCGGATAGAAGGCGGAGTAGCCAAGGCGCAGTGACCAGTCGGCCTCCGGCTGAGCGAGCTTCACCGTGATGGTCGAGTCATCGGTCGCCTTGAGCCCGGACATCGTTTCTGCGGTCGGGGCAGGAGTGGTGGTCTTCTTGCCATCGGCGCCTGTTGAGGAAGTCACTGCGGAAACTTCCGGATAGCCCTCGATGGACTCGAAGAAGAAGCCGTTCTGCTGGAGGTTCTTTGAATTAGCGGCGAAGTTCCAGGAGTCAACGAAGGTCTTGGCCGTGATGGCTTCACCGTTGGTGAATTTCTGGCCCTGCTTGACCTTGATGGTCCAGTTCTGGGCGTCGGGCGACTCGATGGATTCGGCCAGAGAGTTAACCGCTTTGCCGTTGGCATCGTACGTGCGCAGACCCTCGAAGAGCAGGTTAACAACACGGCCGCCGTAGACCTCTCCTGTATTAGCCGGCAGCAACGGGTTTTGTGGCTCGTTGCTGTAGGCGGTGATGACCTTATTCGGGTCCCCAGCTGCATTGCTGGACCCCTCGGTGCTGCCGCCGCCGGCGCCGCACCCGGTCAGGGCGAGCGCGGCGATTGCCACGACGCCCAGTGCTTTGGAAGTGCGCGTAAAACGCATTCCGCCTCCTATGAGTTGTGGGAGAGAGATATAGGGGAATCTTGTGCTTCCCCGCAGGCCAGACGCAGCTTGCCGCTGTGACGAAACCTACACAATACGAGTTAGCCTAACCGCACGAAGTCCAGATACTGGTACTCCGTTGCCAAACCGTGACCGGGGCAGTGCAATGCCCGATTCGGAGGTGATTAGTTAGGCACGTCACATGCTACTCGCCGGTAAGCTGTACGGCGAATCGGAGCCGCCAGAGCCAAAAGACCCTAAACGGGGCCAGCCTGCGGCTAGGACAGCCGCCAGTCAGAAACGTTCCACCACACGCCGAGGGGGCCGGGGCTGGTCTTGACGCCCGCCACTCTGGAACTGAAGGCGGTCGTTCCCAGGGTTTGGTAGAGCGGGAGGCCGTACGCGTCTTCCCAGATGTGCTTGTCGATCCCGGCCAGGAGCTCGTCCTGCTTGCCCAGATCAGTTGTCACGGCCAGTTGCTCCATGATCTTGTCCGCGTCGCCGTCGGAATATCCGGTGAAGTTGCTGCCCGCCCCGGTACGGAAAATCTGCGGCACCCGGCTGACGCCTGCCTCTGTCCCGATCCAACCTGACACGGCAGCGTCATAGCCACCCCTGCTGAGCGCAGCAGCCCAGTCCGCGCTTCCCTGTCCTCCGTCGACAACCCGGAATCCCGCGAGGCCTGCTGAATCGCGGATCAAAGCGAACGCTTTGGCGCGGTTTGGATTATCACGGTTGTAGAGGATGCGGATGCTGGGGGTGGCGTCCTTCAGGAGCTTCTTAGCCCCGTCAATGTCCACCTTGGCGTAATCGGACGAACCGTTGTTCTTCACGGTGTCGTCGTATTTTGGCTGGCCGGGCAGGAATACGTGCGAATCCAGCGGCTTGTTGTCCGGCACCTGGGTTCCCACGACGGCGTCCACGATCGCCTGCCGCGGCACCGTTTTGAGGAAGGCTTCCCTGACATCCTTGTCGGCGAACGGCCCCGAAAAATTGAGATCCAGGTGGTCGTAGCCGGACTGTTTGTACCGTTCAACCGTGATGCCCTGCGCCGACAGGCCGGTGAGGAGACTGTCTGTGGCAGCAGAGGGCTGGGGCGAGATGATATCCGCCTGGCCGCTGCGCAGGGCATCGACTGCCGCGGGCACGGCCCCCGTGAACCTGACGTTGATCTCATCAAGCCAAGGTTCCGCACCCCACACATAGTCGCGGTTGCGGACCAGTTTCATGGAAACTTCCGGCACGATGTCGCGGACAATGTAGGGACCGCTGGACAGGTAGAGCGCCGGGTCGTCCGGAACGGATTTTGTATCGAACCCGGTGTTCCAGAAGTCACTGACCTTCTTGAGGGCAGGGTGCGGCGCCGGCTTGTCCGGGTTGCCGCGTGGCGTGTCCTTGAGGAGCTTGACCAGGTCTTCCTCGTCGTTGAGCCCGCTCTTGGCAGCGACGACCTGGGCCGGGAGTCCGACGTCGAACGCCACTTCCCAGTCAGCGTACGGCGCGGCGTACTCGATAGTGATGGAACGTCCGTCCGCCCCGATCTCGGGAAACAAAGTACCTGCCAGGCCTGTGGTGTCTGAGGCAACCGCGAAGTACTTGGTGCCCTTCCCGGCGGCGGGGTCCACGTCGTCGAAGTAACCCGACCCGGCCGCCCAGCTCAGCAGGAGGTCGGCAGCTCCGATCGGCGCGCCGTCTGACCACTTCACGCCCTCATTGACCGTGTACTTGACCTTGAGAGGCTGGTCCGAGACCTTCTCGAAATGCCCGAACTTGTCGTTGCGGACCACGGTTGAATTGTCGTCCAGGTAGAAAAAGCCGGAGTGGGTGATGGCGCCGATCTTCGAGTTGATGTCGGTGTTCCCGTTGGCGCTGTAGGGGTTGAATGAGGAGAACGCGTTGACCTCGGCCACGGTGACGCTGCCGCCGCGCTTTGCCTCCCCCACCACCACGGACGGGGCGCTGCCACCCGAACACCCCGAAAGAACCAGGGCAGCCGCCAACGCGGCGATGAGCAACTGCATCAGACGCCGGACCGGCATGCCGTCTCCTTGTGGTTTTCCCTCTCCGGAGGGGACTGGTGGCCGCTGCGATCACGCCCTACAAACTCAGGATACTTGGTGCTGCTGGCCGGTAACCGAATCGGATCCCCCTGCGAATTGGCGAGGTAGTCCGGGCCGCCGGACGGGACCTACGGCCCAAGCCCGGGCTCGGTCCGTTCCGTAGCATGCTGGCAAGGAAACCTTCGGAAGGAAAAGCTCGATGAGCATCCCCCAAGCATCGAATGTGCCCGGCAGCGCCGTCCCGCCCCTGGAACTGCCGTACTACGGCGCCCCGCCGGTGGACGCGGTTAAGCGCATCTTCCAGAAGTACGCTGTCTTCTCGGGGCGTGCCAGCCGAAGCGAATACTGGTGGTGGTTCCTCGCTTCCGGCCTCGCCTCCGCGGTGCTGAATTCGATCAGCCCCACCGTCGTCAACGGCCAGGTCACGGGATCCAGCGCCCTGGGCGGCCTGTGGTTTCTCGCCACCGTGGTTCCGTCACTCGCGGTGGCGGCCAGGCGCCTTCATGACGTGAACCTCAGCGCCTGGATGCTGCTGCTCGCTCTCATCCCAGTGCTCGGGTGGATCGCGCTCATCGTGCTGCTCGCGCAGCGGGAGAACCCGTATGGCCAGCGCTTCGACAAGTACCCGGCACCCCGGTACGGGCAGGCAACAGCCACGCCCCCATACTGGACCCAGCAGCAGCCTCCCTACCCGCCGGGTCCCGCCGGCCCCTCCGGGTCATAGGCCACGGCAGGTCTCGCACGGTCTGCCGGCATGATCCTGTAAGGGCCCTGGCCCGTTCATGCAAATCAGACGTTGAAGCGGAACTCCACCACGTCGCCGTCGGCCATGACGTATTCCTTGCCTTCGATCCTGACCTTGCCGCGGGCTTTGGCCTCGGCCATGGAGCCTGCTTCGATCAGGTCATCGAAGGAGACCACTTCAGCCTTGATGAAACCGCGCTGGAAATCGGAGTGGATGACGCCGGCAGCCTGCGGGGCGGTGTCCCCCTGGTGGATGGTCCACGCGCGGGTTTCCTTCGGTCCTGCCGTGAGGTAGGTCTGGAGTCCCAGAGTGTGGAACCCGACGCGCGCCAGCTGGTCGAGGCCGGATTCGTCCTGCCCGTTCATTTCGAGCATCTCGCGGGCTTCCTCCTCGTCCAGTTCAACAAGGTCGGATTCGAGCTTGGCATCGAGGAAGACGGCGTCCGCGGGAGCCACCAGGGCCCGCAGTTCCTCCTGCTTTTCCGGGCTGCCGAGGATCGACTCGTCAGCGTTGAAGACATAAATGAAGGGCTTGGCCGTCAGGAGGCCAAGCTCCTTGAGGTGCTCCATCTCCAGCTTGTCGCTCTTGATCGAGGAGAAGATGGTATCGCCGCGCTCCAGCACCGCCTGCGCCGCCTTGATGGCGGCGAGCTCGGCGGCGTCGCGCTTCTTGATTTTGACCTCTTTTTCGATCCGCGGAATGGCGTTTTCGATCGTCTGGAGGTCGGCCAGGATCAGCTCGGTGTTGATGGTCTCCATGTCCGAGCGGGGATCGACCTTGCCGTCGACGTGGATCACGTCGGGATCATCGAACACGCGGACAACCTGGGCGATCGCCTGGGCTTCACGGATGTTGGCGAGGAACTTGTTTCCCAGGCCCTCACCCTCGGACGCGCCTTTCACGATGCCGGCGATGTCCACGAAGGACACGGGAGCGGGCAGCAGCCGGGCCGAACCGAAGATGCCGGCGAGCTTTTCCAGCCTGGGGTCGGGCAGGTTCACGACGCCGACATTCGGTTCGATGGTGGCGAACGGGTAGTTCGCGGCCAGGACCTGGTTGCGGGTGAGCGCGTTGAAGAGGGTTGATTTGCCGACGTTAGGCAGTCCGACGATGCCAATAGTAAGAGCCACGAGCATTGATTCTACCCGCCGGACCCCGTCAGCCAGTACCCGGGAATGTCACTGCCCATGATTGTCAGAGCCCCGTGCAACAGTGAAGCCATGGATGCTTTTGCCTTGATTCTGGCCCTCTTCATGCTGCTGCTTGGTGCGCTTGCCGGCGCTGCGGCCACCTATTTTTCCTTGCGCAGGAATTCGCATGCCCTGGAGTCGGACTTTGACCAGGTGTCGTCCCGCCTTTCCGAGGTCACGGCACAGCTGGCAGCGGCCGACGCCGAGCGGCGGCTTTTGGCTGCACAGAACCGTGAGCTGGGCGAGGCCAGGACACAGGACGGCAGCGTACTGCGTGCCCTGGCTCCCGTCGCCGAGAAGCTTTCCGCGGTCCAGCAGCAGGTGGCACTGCTCGAGCGGGACAGGGTGGAGCAGTACGGCCAACTGGCCCAGCAACTGCAGGAGGCCCGGCTCTCCGACGAACAGCTCATCCGCTCCACGCATGCCCTTGAATCGGCGCTCCGCTCCAACAGCGCCAGGGGCCAGTGGGGCGAGGTGCAGCTCCGGCGCGTGGTGGAGGCCGCGGGCATGCTCCGCCACGTCGACTTCGTCGAGCAGGTCCACAGCGCGGGTCACGACTCTGCTGTGCGGCCGGACCTGGTGGTGCAGTTGCCTGGTGAAAAGCAGCTGGTGGTGGACGCCAAAGTCCCATTGTCTTCCTACCTCGAGGCACAGGAACTGGACGCGGTGGATCCGCGCCTGGCACGGCCGGCCGGACCGCAGTCGGCGAATGACGGCCGGAACCGGCAAGCCCTGCTGGCGGCACACGCCAAGGCGCTGCGTGCCCACGTCGACGCCCTGGGTACCAAAAAATACTGGGACATCCCGGGGAACTCCCCCGAACTGGTGGTCTGCTTCATCCCGGCCGAATCCATCCTGGCGGCGGCACTGACGGCTGACGCCGGACTCCTTGACCACGCGTTGTCCCGCAACGTTGTCCTTGCGTCACCGAGCACCCTCTTGGCGGTGCTGAAGTCCGTGGCATTCACCTGGCGCCAGGACGTCCTGACGGACAGTGCCCGCGAACTCTTCGAGCTCGCGCGGCAGCTCTACGACCGGATGGGCACCCTTGGCGAGAACGTGACCAAGCTTGGCTCGTCACTGAAAACCTCGGTAGACCGTTACAACGCCATGGTGGGCACCCTGGAAGCCCGGGTCCTGCCCACGGCACGGAAACTCAACAGCCTCGAGGAGTCCGGTCTTACCGCACCTCCGGTTGTGGAGGCGACGCCTCGGGTGCTGATGGCACCCGAACTTCAGGGCGACGACGAAGCAGCCTGAGAAGGGCGGGATGCAGGAAGGGGCCGGACCGTCATAGGCCGGGCACACGCCTGACCAGCCGCCGCAGATCCGTCAGACCAGCCAGCGCCACCAGCGTGGCTGCTCCGGTTCCGGCGCCGGGTCCGGTTCCGGCTCCTCGCCCAAGGCCAGCGCGGCCTGGACGATGTCGTCGGCAGTAAGCGTCATGACGGCCTCACGGTCAAGTGCGTCGAGGCTTTGTTCCCCGTCGAGCGACAGCCGCAGCGCCTGGCGGTTGAGTGCCTGCTCGAACAGCGTCCGGGCAAACCGCGCGTTACCGGAGTCCTCGCCCGCATGGAGGCCGGTGAGGATGCGGCGCAGCGTCTGGTCCGCCCCCGGCTCGAGGGTGTACTCGTGCTGGGCCAGCATCTGGTTGAAGATCGTCTGGAGTGCGTCAACAGAGTAGTCCGGGAAGGTGATTTCGCGGGCAAACCTGGAGCGCAGGCCCGGATTGGAGAGCAGGAAGGACTCCATGAGCCGCGGGTACCCGGCCACGATCACGACCAGGCGGTGGCGGTGGTCCTCCATCCGCTTGAGCAGGACCTCGATTGCCTCGGGGCCGAAGTCCATCCGACCGTCCTCCGGGGCCAGCGCATAGGCCTCGTCGATGAACAGGACGCCGTCCAGCGCACGCCGGATCACCCGGTCCGTCTTGATGGCGGTCTGCCCGACGTACTGCCCCACCAGGCCCGAACGGTCCACCTCGACCAGGTGGCCCTTCTGCAGCAGACCGACCGCGCGGTACATCTCGGCCAGGAGCCGCGCCACGGTGGTCTTGCCTGTGCCCGGGTTTCCGAGGAACACCAGATGCTGTGATGTGGCCACTTCCGGGAGGCCGTGCGCCTTACGGCGCGCCTGGACCTGAAGGAGTGCGACGAGGGCCCGAACCTGTTCCTTCACGGTCTCCAGTCCGACCAGGGCGTCGAGCTCGGCCTGCACCTCAGACAGCGGCCGGGCCGGCCCGGGCCTGGGACCGATGAGATCGCCGACCAGGTCGTCCACGCGCTCGGAACCGGGCAGCTTGAGCTGATCGGCCAGATGGCCGATGGTTTCGCGCAGGTCGTCGAGCGGATGGCGGCTGGGAGCCATGCATCCACTGTAATACCCGATGCCGACCCAGTGGGGTTGGCAACCGGTCACCCACGAAATTACTGGTTGCGGCGGGACGAAAGACTGCGTGAGCTGCCTGGTACATCGGCGGTGTCCCTGCTTACACCGTTCGCGGGTTGTGGTTCAGTTGCGGGGCCGTCGTCCCCCCAGGGCCCGGCTGACATCGCCGGCCTGCTTCAGGGTGGCCCGGAGCTCCTTGGGCAGCGAGAAGAGGAGGTCTTCCTCAGCCGTGACGACTTCCTCCACGGCGCCGTAGCCGTAATCAGCCAGCAGCCGCAGCACGTCCTGCACCAGAACCTCGGGCACGGAGGCCCCGGACGTAACGCCCACGGTGGCGACGCCTTCGAACCACGCCTCGTCAACCTCGTTGGCGAAGTCCACCCGGTACGAGGCCTTGGCACCGTATTCGAGCGCGACCTCCACCAGCCGGACGGAGTTGGACGAGTTGGCCGAACCCACCACGATCACCAGGTCTGCCTTGGGCGCAATTTTCTTGATGGCCACTTGGCGGTTGGTGGTGGCGTAGCAGATGTCGTCGCTGGGCGGATCCTGCAGGGTGGGGAACCGTTCCTTGAGCAGCCGGACGGTCTCCATGGTCTCGTCCACACTCAACGTGGTCTGGGAAAGCCAGATGACCTTTTCGGGGTCGCGGACGGTCACCTTGTCCACTTCATGCGGGCCGTTGATGATCTGGATGTGCTCCGGCGCCTCACCTGAAGTGCCTTCCACTTCCTCATGGCCGTCGTGGCCGATCAGGAGGATATCGAAATCGTCCTTGGCGAAGCGGACGGCTTCCTTATGCACCTTTGTAACCAGGGGACACGTGGCATCGATGGTGCGCAGGCCCCGGTTTTCGGCGGATTCGACAACTGCCGGCGAAACGCCGTGGGCGGAGAAAATCACCAGGGCGCCTTCAGGAACTTCGTCTGTTTCATCCACGAAGATGGCACCCTTTTCCTCCAGCGAGCTGACCACGTGGACGTTGTGGACAATCTGTTTGCGGACATACACGGGCGGCCCGTAGTGTTCCAGCGCCTTTTCGACGGCGATCACGGCCCGGTCAACGCCCGCGCAGTAACCGCGCGGAGCAGCCAGCAGCACCTTCTTGGTGCCGTTCACGGGGGCTGCAGCTGCTACCTCCTCAGGCGAGCGGCGCCTGCGCGGAATGGTTGGCATCGAAAGGGATACAGCCGAGGTGGTCATCCCACCATGCTACCGGCTGGTCCCCGCCCGTTTCCGGGATGCGAACAACGTCACAATGCCCGCTGCCACCAGGACGCCGCCGGCAACCGCGGCGGTGGCGATCCACGTGTGGAAGTCCGCGCCCGCGGCGGCGAGGAATTCGTCGCGGAACATGTTGGCCACCGCGTTGCCGGTGTCCGTGGCCTGGGCACGGGATGAGCCCAGCTGCAGGCCCAGTCCCCACAGCCCGGCCAATGCCAGTCCGCCCAGGCCGGCGGCCAGCAGCACGGTACCGCGGCGGCGTGCCGCCACGAGCGCAAGCAGGAACGCCACGGCCGAGCCGATGGCCAGCAGGTAGCCCATGGGGGCGTAGGTGGCGAGCCGTTCAGTCCATTCCCTTTGCGCAGGCTGGCCTACATTGATCAGCGTCTGCTCGGGCGGGTCGAGGGGGAGCCTGGTGGTGCGGGAGATCTCCTCCGAGCCCAGGGCGACCAGTGGGGCGACGTCGAGGGTCAGCGACGATGCAGGCGCTCCACCCTGGGGCGCCACGGCCGGGTCGGCGAAGCTGAGGCGGTGGCTTCTGCGAAGGGTCTCCTCCCAGGCTGCCGGATAGCCGGGCAGCCCGGTCAGCGACTCTGCGGCCTTCTCGAGCATCGGCTCCACCAGGTCCGACAGAAACCCGGGAACCGATCCGGTGTCAATCGTTCCCACCGCCGCCGCAGCCAGCTTCCTTTGGAATTCCGGGTCCTTGCCAAGCGGGGCCGCCAGACGGACAAACCCGTCTTCCTGGACAATGTTCCGGTCCACCCATATGGCGGGAATGGCAACGGCGGCAAGGAGGATGCCCAGCACGGTGGCGAGGGCAGAGACAAAAGTGCGCACAACAGGTCCTTCGGGGTTGGGGGCCTTTACCCATCCTAGGCAGGGTCGGGAGGCTGCCCCTGTCAGTCCCCGGTGCTACACCTTATGGATAAGGTTGATTGACCGCCCACAACAGATAAAGGACCGCATGCCCGCAGCACCAGCCTCCCACCGGCGTCCGCATGTCTGACCAGGCCTCCCTTCCAGGCACTGCACCCACTACCCTGCCTGCCACGGCAGCGGAAACCAGCCCGGACAACCCGTGGCCGCTGCAGCTGCTGTCGCAGAAGCTGAAGGCCCACATCGACCGCACCCCGTCGGCGTGGGTGGAAGGGCAGGTCATTGAGCTGAACCGCCGCGGCACCAACGCCTACATCACCCTTCGCGATGTGGATGCTGAGGTGTCACTTCCCGCTTCGGTGTGGACCAAGGTCCTGGAGCGGCAGAACCTTCCGCTGGAACGCGGTTCACGGGTGGTAGCCCTGCTGAAACCGGAATTCTGGCTGAAGACAGGCAGGCTGAACATGCTGGTCCGGGACATCCGTCCGGTCGGACTGGGTGACCTGCTGGCCCGGATTGAACGGCTGCGGCAGGCCCTCGCGACCGAGGGACTCTTTGCCGACTCCCGGAAGAAGCGGTTGCCCCTGCTCCCGCACCGCATCGGCCTGATCACGGGACGGGACTCGGACGCCAAGAAGGACATCCTTCGCAACGCGGCCCTGCGGTGGCCTGCGGTGGAGTTCGAGATCCGCGAGGTTGCCGTCCAGGGGAACACGGCCGTGGCCCAGGTGATCCGTGCCCTGCGTGAACTTGATGGGCGGCCGGAGGTGGATGTCATCGTCATCGCCCGGGGCGGCGGGGCACTTGAGGATCTTTTGCCCTTTAACAGCGAGGAGCTGATCCGTGCCGTGGCCGCCGCCAACACGCCAATAGTGAGTGCCATTGGCCATGAGGCGGACCGCCCGCTGCTTGATGATGTCGCCGATCTGCGGGCCTCCACCCCCACCGACGCCGCCAAGCGGATCGTGCCGGAGGTATCCGAGGAGCTTGCCGGCGTCCGCCAGGCGCGGGAACAGGTGCGGCGCTGCATGGAGCGGTTGGTGGACCGGGAGTCGGACCGGCTGGCGGCACTGCATTCCCGTCCTGTCATGGCGGCGCCCGAAGGCATGGTCTCGGTCCGCGGCGAGGAAATCGAGCGGCTCCTGCGGCGCTCCTCCGCTGCAGTGAGCTCAACGGTGGTACGGGCAGCAGACCAGCTCCAGCACCTGAAAGCCCAGGTGCGCGCGCTCTCACCGCAGAAGACCCTGGACCGGGGGTACGCCGTCGTCGAACTGGCGGGAGACCAGGCCGCACGGATCGCTGAAGCCGGCCACGCCGTCGTCCGCAGGCCGGCCGAGGCGCCCGCGGGCGCCGCCCTGTCCATCCGGGTGGCGGAGGGCCGCTTCGGAGCCACCTCCACCGGTTCCGCAGAGTCCACCGGGGCACCGCACCGAGGAAACCAAGACCAGCACCAGGAAGTGGAAGGGAAGGCATGACCGAGCAGAAACCAGAGTCCGATGTCGCAGCCCTGAGCTACGAGGAAGCCAGGGAACAGCTCATCGCAGTGGTGGGCAGGCTGGAGGCAGGAGGGGCAAGCCTGGAGGAATCCCTGGCCCTATGGGAGCGCGGTGAGGCCTTGGCCGCGCGCTGCGAAGAGTGGCTGGAAGGCGCACGGAAACGGTTGGCCGCTGCCCGCGACCAGCCACTGTAAGTAGGGCCGGAACAGCCAAAACCCCCTGGGGCGGCCAGCGCGCCGCACCAGGCGTCGGGGTCAGGAGCGGGCCACGAGCTCCCGTTCGGCGGCGACATCGAAATCCGCCTTGGGCCACTTCAGGTTCATGCCGGACAGGGCGCCGAGCAGCAGCTGCTGGACGGCGATGCGGGCGAACCACTTCTTGTTGGCCGGAACAACGTGCCACGGTGCGTCCGGCGTACTTGTTTCGTCGATCGCCGCCTGGTAGGCGCTCATGTAGTCGTCCCAGAACGCGCGCTCGTCAAGGTCGCCGTGGCTGTATTTCCAATGCTTTGCGGGGTTGTCCAGCCGGGCCAGCAGCCGTTCCTTTTGCTCATCCCCGCTGATGTGCAGCATCACCTTGACCACCTTAGTCCCGGAATCCGTCAGCCTGGCCTCGAATTCGTTGATGGCAACGTACCGCCGCTTAATCTCGTCCGGGCTGGCCCAATTGTGGACCTTATGGATGAGGACGTCCTCGTAGTGGGAGCGGTCAAAGACACCCACCATGCCGGCAGCCGGCACTTCCTTCTCGATCCGCCACAGGAAGTCATAGGACTTTTCCTCGTCGGTGGGGGCCTTGAACGCCTTGAACTGGACACCTTGGGGGTTCATGGCTGCCATGACATGGCTGACGATCCCGCCCTTGCCGGCGGTGTCCATTGCCTGCAAGATCAGCAGGATGCGTTGGGTCCCCCCAAAGCGGGACTCGGCGAACAGCTTTTCCTGCAGCCCAGCGAGTTCGTCGTCCATCTCGGCCAGCAGCAGCTTGCCGTTGTCCTTGTTTCCGCTGTAGCCGGGCGTCGAGCCCGGGTCTACTGCCGCAAGGGAGAACCCCTCCCCTGCCCTGAGGGTCTGGGACGGATGCTGGTCGAAGCCAACGACGCGGGCCATGGGGTTCCTTTCCGCAAAGGGTGCACGGGCCCGGCGGCCCGTGAGCACAGGCTAGTTCCCCTGGTACCTGCTTAGGAAGTCCCCCATGCGCCCGATGGCTTCTTCGATGTCCTTCACGTTGGGCAGCGTCACCATGCGGAAGTGGTCCGGGCGCACCCAGTTGAAGGCCCGGCCATGGGACACCAGGATCTTCTGTTCCCTCAGGAGGTCGAGGACGAACTTCTCATCGTCCCGGATGTGGTAGACCTCAGGGTCAAGCCGGGGGAAGAGGTACAGGGCGCCTTTGGCCTGCTGGGTGCTGACGCCGGGAATGGCGTTCAACATGTCGTAGGCCTTGTTGCGCTGTTCCAGCAGCCGGCCGCCCGGCAGGATGAGGTCATTGATGCTCTGGTAACCGCCCAGCGCCGTCTGGATGGCATGCTGGGCCGGGACGTTCGCGCACAGGCGCATGTTCGCCAGGAGGTTGATGCCTTCGAGGTAGTCCGCGGCATCCTTCTTGGGTCCTGAGATCGCCATCCAGCCGGCCCGGTATCCGCAGACACGGTACGCCTTGGACAATCCGCTGAAGGTCAGGCACAGGACGTGGTCGCCGGTGAGGCCGGCCAGATTCACATGGACGGCGTCCTCGTACAGGATCTTTTCGTAGATCTCGTCGGCGAAAACCACCAGGCCGTGCTTTTCGGCGAGGGCCACGATGCGCTTCAGGGTCTCTTCCGGGTATACAGCGCCGGTGGGGTTGTTCGGGTTGATGACCACGATGCCCTTGGTGCGGGGCGTGATCTTGGCTTCCATGTCCTCCAGGTCAGGCTGCCAGCCGGACTCTTCATCGCAGAGGTAGTGCACCGGCTTGCCGCCGGCGAGCGCCACAGACGCCGTCCAGAGCGGGTAGTCCGGCGTCGGGATGAGCACCTCGTCGCCTGAATCGAGCAGCGCCATCAGGGACATGGTGATGAGCTCGCTGACGCCGTTGCCCAGGTAGATGTCGTCAACGTGGATGTTCTGGATACCGCGGGTCTGGTAGTACTGCGAAACGGCGGTGCGGGCCGAAAAGATGCCGCGGGAATCGCTGTAGCCCTGGGCGTGGGGCAGGTGGCGGATCATGTCCACCAGGATGGCGTCCGGCGCCTCGAAGCCGAACGGCGCCGGGTTGCCGATGTTCAGCTTGAGGATGCGGTGGCCCTCGGCCTCCATCTGCTGGGCGGCCTCAAGGATCGGTCCACGGATGTCATAAAGAACGTTGTTGAGCTTCGTGGACTGCCTGAATTCTGCCATCCCTCAAATATGCCACAGGAAGGATGCACGGCCGTTGAGACATCCGCCACATGCCGACGGCGGCTGCCGGACCTTCGAAAGCCCGGCAGCCGCCGTCGTTAATCACCAGGGTGTTGCTGCCCGCAGGGGCAGGGAACGGGACGCTACTTAACGATTCCCTTCTCCTTGAGCCAGTTGTTTGCTGCCGTCTTGGCGTCCTGCTTCTGGCTGCCGCTGACCGCCCGGTTGAGGTTGATCAGGTCATCCGTGGTGAGGGTGCTGGACACCGAATTCAGCGCCTGCTTGGCCTTGTCCGTCATCTTGGCTTTGTTGTACAGGGGCAGGACCTGCTGGGCAATGAAGTTGTTCTTGGGATCCTCCAGCACCACAAGGTCGTTGTCCGCGATGGACGGCGTGGTGGTGTAGATATCGGCCACCTGCACCTGGTCCTCAAGCAGCGCCTTAAGCGTCACCGGGCCACCGCCATCGCTGAAGGGCTCCAGCTTCTTGGGCACGCAGTTGTAGTTCTTCTTCAGCCCGGGCAGGCCGTAGGCACGCTCGGCGAAGGTGGCCGGAGCCCCCACGACGATCTCGCTGCAGACCTTGGCCAGGTCCTCAATGGACTTCAGCTGGTACTTCTCCGCCGTTGCCTTGGTGACCACCATGGCGTCCTTGTCTTCGGCCTTGGAAACGTCCAGGACGCCGAGCCCGTCCGGCAGCTTGCCCGGCAGCGCCTTGGCGATGTCCCCTGCGGAGACTTCCGTGGCTTCCTTGTCCACGTACAGCAGCAGGTTGCCGCTGTAGTCCGGCACCACATCCACCGAACCGTCCTGGACGGCCTTGAAGTAGACCTCGCGGGAGCCGATGTTCGGTTTGGTGGTGGCGGTGATGCCGTTGGCGTTCAGCGCGCCGGCGTACAGCTCGGCGATGATCTGGCTTTCCGGGAAGTCCGCGGAGCCCACCACCAAAGAAGTAGCACCACCGGAAGCGGCGGCACTGGATGCGGGCGCGTTCTTCAGCGGATCGGACGAACCGCCGCAGGCGGACAGCGCCACTGCCAGGCCAAGCCCGGCGGCCAGGCCGCTGAACGCCCGCCTGCCGAGGCGCTGGGGACGGCTTTCTTTCATGACTTACCTCCTTGTACAACAGTCTCCGCAACAACGGGGTCTGTGAGATCAACCGCAGCCTCCTGGCTGCGGAAGGACAGCTTCGATGCCCCTGGTGTCAGGAACAGCCTCTGGAACAGGGACAGGACCAGGTCGACGGCGATGGCCAGCACTGCGATGAGGAGGGAACCTCCCAGCATCTGGGGGAAGTCGCTGAGGACAAGTCCATCGAAGAGATACCGGCCCAGGCCGCCGAGGTTGATGTACGCAACCACCGAGACGGTGGCGATCACCTGCAGCACGCCGGTCCGGAAGCCACCGAACATGACGGTGAGGGCGTTGGGCAGCTCGGCCCGGAACAGGACCTGCAGCTCCGTCATGCCCATGGCCCGGGCAGCGTCCACCACGTTCCGGTCGACGCTGGAGATGCCCGCGTAGGTCCCTGCAAGGAGCGGGGGCACTGTGAGGATCACCAGGGCCCAGACGGGGGGCATCAGCCCGATACCCGCCAGCAGCACGAACAGGATCAGCAGGCCAAGGGTGGGCAGGGCGCGGAGGGCGCCGGCCAGGGCCACCACGGCCACCCGGCCCCTTCCCGTGTGGCCGACGAACAGCCCGACGGGTACTGCGATGGCGGTGGCGATCACCATCACCAGTGCGGTGTACTGCAGGTGCTCCCCCAGCCGGACGGGGATGCCCATGCTTCCGGACCAGTGCAGCGGGTTGGCGAGCCAGGCGAACGTGTCGGCGAAGACGTTGCTCATGCGTTGCCACCCCCGGTCTTCGGCCGGGCAAAGCGCTCCGCTGCGGCAGGTGCTTCCGATGAGAGAGGCCCGGCGCTGGGGTCCCGCCGGCTGCCCGTCCGCTCCCATGGTGTGAGGATGCGTTCCAGCAGGACCAGGACGGCATCCATCAGCAGCGCCAGGACCAGGATGGCGATGATGCCCACCACCACCTCGGTGACGAAGTCGCGCTGGAGCCCGTCTGTGAAGAGCATGCCCAGGTTGCCAACTCCCAAGAGCGCCGCGACGCTGACCAGCGAGATGTTACTGACGGACACTACCCGGAGGCCGGCGAACAGGACCGGGAGGGAGAGCGGCAGGTCAACCTGCAGGAACCGGGCCAGCGGCTTGAAGCCCATGGCCTGCGCGGCCTGGCTGACATCCGCGTCCACGGAGTCGAAGGCATCCAGGGCCGCGCGGACCAGGAGTGCCACGGCATAAATGGTCAGTGCCACCACCACATTGAGCGGATCCAGGATCCGGGTGCCCAGGATGGTGGGGAGGATGATGAACAGCGCCAGCGACGGGATGGTGTAGAGGAGTGAGGAGGCCGTCAGGACCACGGAGCGGAGGGCACTGTTTTTCCGGGCCAACTGTGCCAGCGGGATGGAGATGAACAGGCCCAGGACCATGGGAACGATGGCCAGCACCAGGTGCTGGCCGCCCCGTTCCAGGATCATGCCGGTGTTGGCCAGGAACCATTCCATCAGAGGGCAGCCTGCCGCATCTGCCGGGCTTCTTCGATCAATGCCAGCACTTCACCGCCGCGGACCACGCCCAGGACCACGCCTTCGGCATCGACGGCGACGCCAAGGCCCGACGGCGAGGACAGGGCAGCATCCAGGGCGCGGCGCAGGCTCTCTCCCGGGCGGAACAGCGAACCGCCGGGAACGAGTTCCGTCTCCGTGCCGGGTGCCGACCAGCCCAGCGGGCGCTTGTCCGCATCCACCACGAGCTGCCAGCCGCCGGCAGCACTGGAGTCCGATTCGTACCCGCCGGAAGCCCGGATAATCGTGGGCACCGGATGGATCGCCACGCCGTCCGAGGGGGAAAAACCGAGGTGGCGGAAGCCGCGGTCCCGCCCCACGAAGGAAGCCACGAAGTTGTTGGCGGGCGCCCGCAGGATCTCCTCAGGCGAGGCGTACTGGGCCAGCTTGCCGCCGGTAGCGAAGACAGCCACCTTGTCGCCCAGGATGGTGGCTTCATCGATATCGTGGGTCACGAAAACGATGGTCTTGGCCAGGTCCTTTTGCAGCCGCAGCAGCTCATGCTGGAGCTCGTCGCGGACCACGGGATCCACTGCGCTGAAGGGCTCATCCATGAGGAGCACGGGCGGATCTGCAGCGAGGGCGCGGGCCACGCCGACGCGCTGCTGCTGGCCGCCGGACAGCTGCGACGGATAGCGCGCGCCCAGGGAATGCGCCAGGCCCACCACGTCCAGGAGCTCCTCCGCCCGCCTGCGGGCGTTCGCCTTCGACACACCGTTCAGCCGCGGAACGGTGGCGATGTTGTCCAGGACGGAGCGGTGCGGCAGCAGCCCGGCCGACTGCATGACGTAGCCCATGGACCTGCGCAGTTCCGCCGCCGGTACCGTGGTGACGTCGCGGCCGTCCACGGTGATGGTCCCGGACGTGGGTTCCACCATGCGGTTGATCATCCTGAGGGACGTTGTCTTTCCGCAGCCTGAAGGGCCCACGAAGACGGTGACGGAACCTTTGGCGATGGACATGGACAGTCCGTCCACAGCCGGCTGGCCGCCAGGATACTGCTTGGTAACACTCTGGAACTCGATCATCGCCTGGTCCATGGTGCGGACTTACCTGTTCTCTTGGACGGGCTGTTCCCAGCACCGCGAAATTGCCATAAGCACGCTGTTAGTTACGGTAGCCCAAACGATGGCAGGCTTCAGCAGCTGAGGCCCTAATCCGCGCAAAGGAATCCCTACTGTAACCATTCGGAACCCCGGTTGCGGTGGATGGGTTTCCCGGGATCCGGGCGGACAGTGGCTTCCTGTCCGGCCGCCGCAGCCGGGCCTAAAGTGGAGGCGTGACCAACTTGGAAGTTTCGCCCCAGCAGGAAGTTTGCCCGCCCGCCCCCGCAGGAGGGACGTCCGGCCCCTGCCTGCAGCTGTGGCCTGAACGTGAGGTGCCGCTGGGTGGGGTCCGCGCCATGAACGTCAAACGCACGTTGCCCCAGCGCGGCCTCCCCACCATCGGGGCCTGGTGCTTCCTGGACAGTTTCGGTCCGGACCGGACCGCGATGTCCGTCCTTCCCCATCCCCACATCGGGCTGCAGACGGTGACCTGGCCGCTGGCGGGGCACATCCACCACCGGGACAGCGTGGGCAGCGACGTGGTGGTGCGCCCCGGAGAGCTGAACATCATGACAGCAGGCCACGGCGTATCGCACTCCGAATTTGCAGTACTTCCTGCCGACGGCGGGGAGTTGCCGCTGCAGCGGGGCCTGCAGCTTTGGGTTGCCCTTCCGGACGCCGACCGGCACAGGGAACCGGCGTTCGAACAGCACCGGGAACTGCCGCGCGCCGCCGGCCGGGGCTTCACGGCGACGGTCATGGTGGGAGAACTGGCAGGGGTGGTCTCCCCCGCAACCATGTTTTCGCCGATCGTCGGCGCGGACGTTTCCTGCGAAGGGGACGCGGTGCTGCCGTTGAACCCCGGCTTTGAGCACGGCATCCTGGTGCTCGACGGCGGCCTGGCGGTGGACGGACAGGACCTGCCGGCGGGGCCGCTGGGCTACCTGGGCACCGGCCGCAGCGAACTTCGAGTGGAGGCCCTGCCCGACACGAGGTTCCTGCTGATCGGCGGCGAGCCCTTTGGTGAGGAACTGCTGATGTGGTGGAACTTCGTGGGCCGCACCCATGACGAAGTGGAACAGGCCAGGGAGGACTGGGAAGCGCAGGCCGGGCTGGCGGACGCTGAAACGGCGGCAGCCCGCTACGGCCTGGTGCCCGGCCACGGCCCGGACGCCGGGGCGGAGGCCGGCCGCATTCCCGCTCCCCCGCTCCCCGGCGTCCGGCTGACACCCCGGAAGCGTTCCGTGGGCTAAGCGGGTTCCGCCACCAACTGCAGGACGCCGAACACCGGTTCCTGGTCCAGCACCCTGACGTCCGTAACGCCGGTTTCGGCGAGGTTCCGGCGGAAGGACTCCTGCAGGGGCGCCACGTTCATGCCAAGCCCTCCGCCCAGGATCACTGGACCCGCAATTTTCAGCTGGCCCAGCACCTGGCCGGCCAGGGCCGCGAGGTCCTGCCCGGCCTGGTCCAGCAGGGCTGCGCTGTCCTGGTGCCCGGAGGCCGCGGCTTCCACGACGTGCCTTGCCTGCTGCGCCCAGAAGCGCCTCCCGGTGTCCGGGGAGTGGAACAAGGCGATGAGCTTGTTGGGATGGTCCAGCCCGCAGGACGCCAGGAGCGCCGCCGTGAGCTGGTCGACGGGCAGGCCCTGGTTCATCCTGCGGAGGCTGTGCCGCACCGCTTCCCGGCCCAGCCAGTAGCCGCTGCCTTCATCCCCCAGCAGGTATCCCCAACCGCCGGCCCTGGCCTCGCCGCCGCCGGCATTGCGTCCCCACGCGGCAGATCCGGTGCCCGCAATGACCGCTACGCCGGTGGCGGCGCGGCCCGCGGCCAGCAGGAGGCGGGAGTCATGGACAACGGTGACGCGTGCTTCGGGGGCCAGGGGCTGGATCAGCGCAGCCAGGGCGGACGCGTCTTCATCGGTATCGATTCCGCCCGATCCCGCGTACACCCGGTCCACCCGTCCTCCGCCGATCCTGGCGAACAGGTCCGCAAGGTTGCGTGCCGCCTGTTCACGGCTCACATTCTGGACGTTGGAGCTTCCGGCCGACTCATCGGCCACGGGGAGGCCGTCCTCGAAACGGATGCCATGCGTCTTGGTGCCGCCGATGTCCAGCCCGATCGTGATGCCGTGCAAAGGACTCGGCGCGGAGCCTGCCGCTTGATCAAAAGGAGTGGCAGAGGGGTTCTGGGTGTTTGTCACGTCACAAGGGTACTTGCCCCATGGTGTTTGGCACCCCGCCGCCCCGGCACCGGAAGCCAGCCGCCGCCGTCGGACATTTTCCCCGGCTCAACCGCCTGGGCCGGTGACCAGCCCGGCCAGCAAGGAGGGCCCCTGCCCCACCACCAGCTCACGGAAAAGCCTGGCCGGAACCGGCTCGCTTTCGGTCTTCCGGCGCCGCCAGCTCAGGCCGACTTCCCGGAAGGCGAGCGCCGAGTCCAGGGGAACCTCCACCCACCCGAGGTCTCCCGTTTCAGGACGCGGCGTCCGGCCGGGAGCGTCGCCGCCCGGCGGCAGGATGCTGACGCCAAGGCCGGCAGAGACCAGGCCACGGACGGTATGGGAATCCTGGCTTTCGAAGGCGATCCGCGGGCGGTATCCGGCCTCCCGGAAGAGCGCGTCGGTGAGGGAACGCAGCCCGTAGCCGGGCCTCATCACCACCACCGGTTCCGTCCGGATGTCGGCCATCCGGGCCATGCGCTGCCGCGCGAGCGGATGGGCATGATGCACCACCAGGCGCAGCGGCTCGCGGTACAGCGGCGCCGAATCAAGGTTTTTGCCGGGTGGAGCGACGGGTGCGGTGAGGGCAAGGTCAGCCTCCCCCGATGACAACTCTTCCAGGCAGGTACTGCGGGCGCCCTGGCTGAGCCGGAAGCCCGTGCCGGGGTGCCGGGCACGGAAGGCACTGATCAGCAGCGGAAGGGTGGCTTCGCCGAAGGTGTGCTGGAAGGACACGGAGACGGTGCCCCTGGCCACGTCGGACTCATTGCGCACCAGGTCCAGACCGGCCTGGAACTCCGCCAGCGCCTGCTCAATGAAGGGCAGCAGGGTCCGGGCGGCAGGAGTCAGGCGGACTCCCCGGCCGTCCCGGACCAGGAGTTCGGTGCCGACGGCGGCGCTGGCCCGCGCAAGTGCCCGGCTCACCGTTGACTGGGGTACTCCAAGGAGTTCCGCCGTCTCTGTCACGTGCTCTGTCCGGCCCAGTTCGGCGAGCACCGGCAGGAGTGGCAACAGCTGGGCCAACTGCTTCCGGTCCGGTTCCATGACAGCCCCTTTCGCACCCTGAATGATCCGCTTTGGCTATCAGCTTTACACAAAACATGCATTGGAAGCATTTATTGTGGGCGGACTACGCTGGTTGGATGCCACAGAATGCAGGCGCCGGCACTGACGCTTCCCCCCTCTGGACCGGCCATGCCAAAGGATCCAGGGCCTACGGGCGGATCCTGGCCGGCCTGTCCTGCGCGGGTGTGGCCACCTTCGCCCAGCTCTACTCCACCCAGGCTGTCCTTCCCCTCCTGGCAGCCGACCTGCGCATCACCGCTGCCGAGGCCGCCCTCACCATCTCCCTTGCCACCGTGGGCCTGGCCGCCACAGTGATTCCCTGGTCGTTCCTGGCCGACAGGATCGGCCGGGTGAAGGCCATGATGTGGGGCATCACCGCTGCCACCGTCCTGGGGCTGCTGGTGCCGATGTCCACCAGCTTCACCATGCTGCTGGTCCTGCGGCTGCTGGAGGGAATGGCGCTGGGCGGCATTCCCGCCATCGCGATTGCCTACCTCAACGAGGAAGTCAGCAAGGCCCATGCCGCCCTGGCCGCTGGCAGCTACGTTGCCGGCACCACGCTGGGAGGACTGTCCGGCCGGCTGGTGGCGGGGCCCGTTGGGGAGCTCTGGGGATGGCGGTCGGCAGCCCTGGCTGTGTCCCTGCTGGCGACCGTTGCCGCCGTCGCATTCCTTGTCCTGGTGCCACGGGCCAGGGGTTTCATCCCTGCCCGGGCCTCCGGCCTCCGCAATGCCGTCCGGACCCTCGGCGGCCACCTGGGGAACATCAGGTTGTTGGCCCTGTACGCCCAGGCGTTCCTGATGATGGGCGGGTTCGTGGCGGTTTACAACTATCTGGGCTTCCGGCTCTCCGGTGCCCCGTTCGGGCTCCCGGCCACGGTGATCAGCCTGATCTTCCTGGCCTACCTGTCCGGTACGTTTTCCTCGCGCTGGGCCGCCGGGATGACCATGCGGTACGGCCGCCGGAACGTGCTGCTGGCAGGACTTGCGCTGTCCCTGGCAGGACTGGCCTTGACCCTCGTCCAGTCCCTGGTCCTGATCCTGGCCGGGCTGGTGGTGTTTACCGGCGGCTTCTTTGCAGCCCACAGCATCGGCTCGGGCTGGACCGGCGCCATCGCCAGGACCCGACGGGCGCAGGCGGCGTCGCTGTACAACCTTGCCTACTACCTGGGTTCCAGCCTGCTGGGCTGGGCCGGCGGCCTGGTCTTCCAGGCGTGGGGCTGGAGCGCCCTTGCGGGAGGCGTCATGGTCCTGGCGTGCCTGACTGCCGCAACTGTCGCCGTCGTCCATCCCGGGGCGGAACCCGCCTCCTGAGGTATGGGCGAATTAACCGGGCCCACGCGGCCGCATTATGGTTTGGATGTTCGGCAGGGCGCGCCGCTGCTGCGCGGGTAGCGGTGATTCTGCGGTCTAGGATGAACTAGGACCGCTTGGAAGGAACCGCAGTGAGTACGAATGCCAGGAACAGCAGGCCCGGGGCGCCCCTGGAGGCGCTGGACGCCATCGACGAGCGTCTCCTCGCGGCCCTGGTGGCGGATGCCAGGATCTCCAATAAACAGCTCGCCGAGATGGTGGGAATTGCACCCTCCACCGCCCTGATGCGGACACGGGCTCTTTCGGAGCGTGGCATCGTCCAGGGCTACGAGGCGAAGCTGAGCCTGTCCGCGATCGGCAGGTCCGTGCAGGCGCTGGTGGCTGTACGGCTCCGCGCCCACGACAGGGACCAGATCGACCGTTTCACCGCACGCGTGCCGCACCTGCCTGCCGTGCTTTCCACCTTCCACACCTCAGGTTCGGTCGACTACCTGCTGCACATCGCCGTCGGAAGCACCGAAGACCTGCGCGACTGGGTACTGGACAACCTGGCCACCGACCCCGTGGTGGGCCACACCGAAACCACCCTCGTCTTCGAACACATCCAGGGCAACCACGGCCCGCTTCCGGACTAGCACCGGACCACGGCGACTGCTCAGGCGGCGGCCTGCCGCCTTGCCGGCTGGAGCACCGTTGCGGCGGCAAGAACGAGGGCCGCTGTGCCGCACAGCAGGACGAAGCCCTGCACGGCAGCTGCCATCCCGAACGCCGCACTGGCCCAGCCCAGGCCCAGCACCGGCACGGCGCTTCCCAGGTAGGTGATGACGTAGACGGTGCTGATGATCTGCGCGTGGCGTGCCGGTTCCACCCGGGCCGCCACGTCGTTGAAGACTGTCCGGAACGCCAGCCCTTGCCCCACCCCCGCGGCAACGGCGGCCCCCACCAGCATCAGGGGACTGCGCCAGGCACCGGCGGCCCCCAGCAGCATGACGGAAATGCCGAGGACGGCCAGGCCCACTGGCACGGTCAGGCGCCCGCGGACCGTCACCAGCTGGCTCAGGGCCGACGCACCAAGCGGCAGGCCCGCCAGCACGCCGATCAGCGGCCGGGAGTCCGTGCCCAGGACCTGGGCGAAGTAGCCCGGGGCCAGCGACAGGGAGAAGCCAAACACGGCAAAGCTGAGGAAGCCGACGCCGGATGCCAGCCAGAAAGGGCCCCTCGCCTGGCTGGACACGGAAGGCCGGCGCGGTGCAAGGGCATGCAGCGGCCGGGACACCGCAGGCACCACGATGGCCGGGCGGGCGCGGATCAGGTAAAGCGGCACCAGGAGCCCGGCGAGCAGCACGGAATGGACAGCGTAGGGAGCCGTGGTGGCGCCCGGAAGCTGGGACAGCAGGCCGCCGATGACGGGGCCTGCCGCAACTCCCCCTGAGGATGCCAGCAGGGTAAAGCGCGATGCCCACTCCGGCCGGGACGGAAGCAGTTCACGCAGGGCCGCCGCGCTGGCTCCCGTGGCGAGCGCAACTGCCATCCCCTGCAGGGCCCGGCCGGCGCACAGGGCCGCGAGCGTCTGGGCCCCGGCAAAGATCCAGCCGCCCGCAAGTCCGGTCAGCACGGCGACCAGGAGGGCCGCCCGCCGGCCGATATGGTCCGACCAGTGCCCGGCCAGGAGCAGCGTTCCCACCAGCGCCAGGACATAGCTGGCGAAGGCTGCGGTTACCTCCAGGCTGGACAGTCCCAGGTTGGCCTGCAGCAAGGGGTACAGCGGCGTGGCGAGGTTGGCGCCCACCAGGAGCATGAAGATGGCCGCCCCGGAAATCACCAGCCGTGCCGTGGTGGACGCATTCCACCCGCTGGGCGTGGCCGTTACCGGACGCATGCGCAGTTCGCTGAAGACCGTCATTGTGCCGCCTTAGGGGTCCGCCGCGGCGGGTGGTCCTTGTGGGAGCCCGGCGCGGATACAACTGTGTTGGTTCAAGAGTGCGGCACGGCTGCACTATCCATCCGATATCTGGCGGATAATTGAGCAAAATCATCAACATATGGGTGCTGGCGTGATGGAGAGTGACGATCGTGAACAAGTTGGACCCTACAGACCTGAAGATCCTCCTGGCCCTCATCAGGGATCCCCGGATCCAGATCGGTGAGCTCAGCGACTCGCTGGGCATCGCCCGCAACACGGCGCAGTCGCGCGTGCGCCGCCTGCTCCGCGCCGGCGTGCTGCGCCCGGGCGGCCGCGAGGTGGACCTGGAGGCGGTGGGCTATGACGTGGTGGCGTTCGTAACGATTGAAGTCTCCCACCGCGAGCTCGACGGCGTGGTGGCGGCGCTGCGCCTCATCCCGCAGGTCCTGGAAGTCCATGAAATCTCCGGCCGGGGCGACGTCTGGTGCCGGGTGGTTGCCACCGACACCCACAACCTCCAGTCATCCCTGCGGCAGGTCCTGAGGATCAAGGGAGTTATCCGGACAGAGACCGTCCTGGCCCTGCACACCCATATCCCCTACCGCACCGAACCCCTCATCAGCGGCCTCAGCAGTGCCGCAGCCACGGCTAGGATTTCCTGAATGACCATCATCGATAACGCCGTCTACGTCAACGGCGTCCGCCACGCCGAGCCCGAAAGCCTTGAGCAGACCTTTGAGACGCTGGCCCGGCACGGCGGCATGGCATGGATCGGGCTCTACCGGCCCACTGCGGAAGAAATGAGCGCGGTCGCCAACGAGTTCGGGCTCCACGCGCTTGCAGTGGAGGATGCCGTTTCGGCCCACCAACGGCCCAAGCTTGAGCGGTATGACGACAACCTCTTCACGGTCCTGCGGCCTGCCCGGTACCTGGATGCGGACGAGAGCGTGGAGTTCGGTGAGCTCCACGTCTTCACCGGGAAGAACTTTGTAGTGACGGTGCGGCATGCGGAAACGGCCGGCGTGGCCCGCGTGCGGCAGCGGCTGGAGGCCCGGCCGGACCTCCTCCAGCACGGCCCCGAGGCTGTGCTCTACGCCCTGCTGGACCGGGTGGTGGATGACTACGCGCCGGTGGTGGCCGGGCTGGAGAACGACATTGACGAGATTGAGGACCAGCTGTTCAGCGGCGACTCCTCGGTCTCACGCCGGATTTATGAGCTGGCCCGCGAAGTGATCCAGTTCCAGCGCGCCATCCACCCCCTGCCGGAAATGCTGGACCAGCTGAAGCGGGGCTTCGAGAAGTACCAGGTGGAAACTGAACTGCGGCACAACCTGCGCGACGTGGAAGACCACGTCGAGCGGGTGATTTCCCGGGCCGACTCGTTCCGGGACTTGCTGCAGAACGCCCTGACCCTGGACGGAACACTGACTGCCAACCGGCAGAACGAGGCCAGCGCCGAGCAGAACGAACAGGTCAAGAAGATCTCGTCCTGGGCAGCAATCCTCTTCGCGCCGTCGTTTGTGGCTGGCATCTACGGCATGAACTTCGACAGTATGCCCGAGCTCCACTGGACCCTCGGCTATCCCTTTGCCCTGGTCCTCATGGTGGCTGCCGGGGCCGCCATGTACGGGATCTTCAAAAAGAAGGGCTGGATTTAGGGATCCCAGGGTTCGGGCACCGCAGGCCCGGACCTCAGGCGGCAGCGCTCAGGCGGCCACTCCCGTGGTGCCCCGGATGCTCTCTGGCCGGGCCGGCCGTCCCGCAGCCAGCGCCACCCGCGCATTGCCCGCCGCATGGACAATGGCCGAAACAACCAGGAACGCAACCAGGACCTGCGCTGTGGCAACGAACACTCCTGCCCACCCGCCGTCGAGCGTTGGATCCAGGAAATCGTAGACATACCACCCGTCCAGACCCCCGCGGATCCAGGAGAACGCCAGGAACGCCACCGGGTAGCCCAACCAGGCAAGGGGCCGCCACCACGTCCCGCGGACCGTCCTGGTGACCAGCAGCCAGTCAAGCGCGGTTACCAGCGGAGCGAGTCGGTGGTGGACCATCTGGGGCCAATACAGGTCCCAGCTCCACCAGGGCTCCCCCGGCGGAGCCACCAGCACCACGTAGATAATCCCCGTCATCACCAGATACAGGACCAGCGCACCGAAAAGGTGGTCCCACCACAGCGGCAGCCGGCTGCGCTGCCGGACACCCGAAACAATCAAAACGAGCCCCAAGACAAGGTTCCCATGGATGGTGAACTCCGAGTAAAGCTGCGGAATGTCCACATCGTTACCGGGGAGGGTGGCGTCAAACGTCTTTTGGACGAGCGCGGCGAGCACGAACAACCCGACAAGGATCCGGACAGTGCGGATCCAGGGGCGGTCAGGGTGCAGTGCGCGGTTGGCGGGGGTGTTCTTCCGGATAGGCGGAAGCGCCGGCTCAGGACCGACGGCTGGCTCTCTGCGGCTCATGCAGAGAAGCATGGTGCGGACTGCCGCTGGGCGGCTAGGGTCTTTTGGCCGTCAGGGGTTTCGGCCCCTGCCGGACCTGTAGCCATTGGTCCGGCAGGCGGATGTGGGTCAGACGTTTGTTTTGCGCTTCAGCCAGCCCCAGACGCCGGTGGCGACAAACAGGACCAGGCCGATGATGGCGAGCCAGATGAGGCCTTTGACGACGAAGCCGACGATGGACAGGATGAGCCAGATGACCAGAAGGCCGATGATGATTCCCATGGGCCCACTCTAGGCCCCCGAAATTCGATCGGGGCGCCCATCGGGCCCGCGTTTTGCCCAGCGGCGCTTCGTCTCGTTGACCACCCGCAGCGTCTGCCTCCGATCCAGCCGTTGGCTTTGGTTCAGGCCGCGGTGACCCGACCCGTGCTTCCGTCCACCGTCACGGCCTGCCCGTCAGCCAGGGTGCTGGTACCGTTCCCCGTGCCCATGACAGCCGGGATGCCGTACTCCCGGGCGACGATCGCGGCATGGGAGCCGACGCCGCCCAAATCCACCACCACCGCAGCAGCCCGCTGGAACAGTGGGGTCCAGGATGGGTTGGTGTAGGGGCAGACCAGGATTTCACCGCTCCTCAGCAACCCGAATTCATCCGGGCTGCGGATGATCCGCACTGCCCCCGTCGCCTGGCCCCGGCTGGCAGGCGTGCCGCTGGCCAGGACCCCGCGCGGCCGCCGGGAGCCGGCGAACAACGAAACGGGGTCCAGCAGCGGGATACCCTCAAGCTCCCTGCGCTTGGCAGCCCTTGCCAGCACCAGGCGGCGGTACCGTTCCCGGTCGTCCGCCGGCAACGCCCCGCCGTCGGGCATTGCGGCCAGTTCCTCGAAACGCAGGTGGTTGACGTCCCCTGGGTCCGCCAAAACGCCGGCCACGGCCAGGCGGCGCCCCAACTCCAGCAGCGCCCTGCGCAGGGGCGGCAGCACTTTCGTGGCATGGAAGTGGCTGTCCTCCCGGAACGCCATCCCGGCCTTGGCTGCTTGGACCACTGACAAGGCGTGGCGGCGGAGGACGGGCACGCGGAGGGCAGGATGCCGCATCAGGTCCGCGAGCGCCTCGCCGGTCTGGTCCCGGACGGGCGGGCGACCACCCATCATCGACGTAATGAGCCCGAGCACCACCTCGGGAGCGCCCGACCATGTAGGTGCGCTGCTGAGCACCACACTTACCGTTTCGCGGTGGCCGTACTCGGCCAGGAAACCTTCGAAGGAGGACCGGAACCCGGCGAATTCCCCTCCCTGCTCCAGTGCTGCCAGTAATTCATCCGGTGGGAGGGTGCTGAAGATCCGGTTCAGGGCCGGACTGGACCTGACCTGGCCAGCCAGATTCTCCAGCGCCTTGTTGGCCTGGCTGGTGCGGGTTTCCGCACCGGCGATGAGAGCCGGCGCAAGCTTCAGCTTGCCCAGCGTCAGGAGCATCAGGCGCAGTTCCAGTTGGGGAAGGAGTATCCCCGGAAAGTAGGAGATCCTCAGCTCGGTGATCCCCCGCATGGTGGTGAAGGCCTCGTTGGCAAGCGCAATGACTCCCTGCCAGGAGAGGGCGCGCGGGTCGTGGGCGGCAAGCCTGCTGACGTTGTCCAGAAAGGTTTGGAACCTGCTGTCGAGGGTCCACCGGGCAGGGTCGTAGCGCCTGGCCCGGCGGACGAGGGACAGAGGCGCGAGCAGCGTCCGCAGGGTGGGCCTGGGTACTGGCGGGATCAGCCGCACAACCACGCCGTCTTCTTCGGGCAACAGCTTCTCCAAGGGCGGGAATGAAACACCCACGCTGCCGGCTATGCCGTGGAGCATGACCAGGATCCCGCGCTGCATCCACCCGGAGACGTCCAGGGGATAGGGGCGGACCTGGAACATCTCCAGCAAAAAGGGCGCCAGCAGGCGCTGGATCGGGTTGAGCCGCAATGGCTGCGGGGGCAGGGCAGTTATGGGCCTGGATTGCACCAGGAAAACGCGGTTGCCCGCAATGGCCCATTCGATGTCCTGGGGGCGGCCGAAGTGGTCCTGCACGCTCACCGCCAACCGTGCCAGCTCAGCGGCCTGGCCGCTCCCGATACCGGGGACGGAATCTCCCGTCCCAACGGATCTCTCGGTACCGCCTTCCGCCCCTGCCCGGATGACCACCTCATGCCAGCCCCGGCTAAAGGCGCGTATTCCACCCGCCCGGTCAAGGACATACCGTTCAGGGATGACCTCGCCTGCAACCACCGCCTCACCCAGGCCGGGGCTTGCATCGATGAGGACTTCGTTGCCCTCACCCGTTACCGGGTTGGCGGTGAACATAACGCCTGCTGCGTCGGCACGCACCATTTCCTGGACGACGACGGCCATGGCTGCGCCGGCGGGATCGACGCCCTGCCTGCGGCGGTAGGAAATGGCCCGGTCCGTCCACAGCGACGCCCAGCAATCCGCCACCGCCTGGACCACTGCCGTTTCCCCATGGACATTCAGGTAGGTGTCCTGCTGCCCGGCGAAGGTGGCACCTGGCAGGTCTTCGGCGGTTGCGCTGGAACGGACCGCCACCGGGCTCCGGCCCATGCTTGCATAAGCCGCGGCAATGTCCTTGCGGACACGGTCCGGCATCTTTGCCTCCGTGAAAAGGGTACGGATCTCCGCCGGCGGCGCGCCAGCCTCAAGCAACCGGCCAAGCTCGCCGCCCACCCCGGATTCCTCGAGCATGGCGAGGTATGCCGTGGTGGTCACCACGAACCCGGGCGGAACCGGAAAGCCGGCCCGCACCAGTTCGCCAAGGTTGGCTCCCTTTCCACCGGCCAGGGCAACGTCGTGGGCTCCGAAATCCCGCAGGTTACCGACCGTCGTTCCATTCATCCCGCGGCTCCTGACACTGTTCCGCCCGCTGCTGCCTCCAAGCTAAGCCACCCGGAGCGGGCACACAACAACGCCCCCACCGACGGCGTTGCGTGGTCTGTGGACGGGAAGCCCGTCCGGGTGTATACCGATGGGACCCGGGCAGCCGTGACCGCGGCCGGGTCGAGGGGCGGGATTCCCAGGAAGACGAAATGGCCAAGCGCATAGTAGTTTGCTGCGACGGAACGTGGGCAACCCCCGACCAGGCTGAAGACGGGCAGCCGTGCCCTACCAATGTCACAAAACTCGCCCTGGGGATCGCCTCTGCCGGCAAGGACAGGAACGGCACTGACATTGAGCAGAGGGTCTTCTATCATCGCGGGGTGGGCGCCGGACGCCACGACCGTCTCGGTGGAGGCGCTTTCGGCGCAGGCCTCTCCTACGACATCCTCGCCGCCTACCGCTTCATTATGGGGAACTTCCAGCCGGGGGACGAGTTGTTCCTGCTGGGCTTCAGCCGGGGAGCCTACACAGCCCGCAGTACCGCGGGATTGATCAGGAACGCGGGTATCCTGCGCCGGCGTTTCCGGGGAAGGCTGGGCGACGCCTACAGCCTCTACAGGGACCGGACTGCCACCACCAATCCGCGTTCCGTTGAAGCCACGCTCTTCCGCCGGTCCTTCTCCCACGAGGCCCGGATCCATTGCATCGCGGTCTGGGACACGGTGGGCGCGCTCGGCATCCCGCTCACCGGGGTACCTGTCGTCGACAGGTTCAACCGCAGATTTGCCTTCCACGACACTGCGCTGTCCATAAGCGTCGACAACGCATTCCAGGCCCTGGCAATAGACGAAAAACGTAAACCGTTCGCACCGGCACTCTGGCAGCCGCAGGCAGAAGCGGACGGCCAGAGACTGGAACAGGTATGGTTCACCGGAACCCACGGTGACGTGGGCGGCGGGAACCGGAGCACCCTGCTCTCCGACGTCGCCTTGGCATGGATCGTTGAACGCACCCGGAGCGCAGGGCTTGCCTTCCGCCCCGAGGCCTTCGGGGCTGCGACAGGTGAGCCCGTGGAGCCCTCCGACCCGTGGCCGCCGATCCAGGAATCCCGCGTTGGTTTATGGAGAATGCTTCCTGCCTACGTCAGGCCCATAGGTTCAACCGATCCCGCGCACGAACGGGTGGCAGATTCGGTGATGAGGCGGCAGGGTGCCGATCCAACCTACCGGCCACCCAACTTGGTCCGCTATTTAGGGGAAAGGCCTGGCAATCCACTGTTGTCCTGAGGAGCGGCCCGGCCACCCGCCGGGACCGGCCGGGGGCCTGCAAATTGTGGAGCTAAGGAGATTCGAACTCCTGACCTCTTCGATGCGAACGAAGCGCTCTACCAACTGAGCTATAGCCCCGGACGTATCCGCGCCCTCACGGGCTGCTGCCCGCCGGTGCGGAACCGGTGTCCCTAGGCTACAAATTTTCCCGGCCCAATGCCAATCGAACCGCGCGGTACGCCATGGAGGAACGCAAGGCGCTTCCTGGGTCCTATGCGCGCCGGCGCTGGAGGACGTCGTCGAGGTTGCTGAGGGCGCTTTGGGCCTTGGACAGCTGCTGTGCTTCCGCTGCGGCAGCCGCCTCCACCGCCGGCGTAGAAGTGGCGCCCTGCTTCAGTGACGGCTTGCCCACTGCCTTCGGCGCTTCCGGAAGCTCAAGCGGCTTCGGCTCCGGACGCTCCGCCTTCGGGGCTTCCACATAGACAGGCTTGGGGACCTCCACCGGCTCCCACGGGGTGCTTGCAGGGGCAGAAGGAGCGGGCGCTGCCACACTGGTGTCCCCTGCAGCTACAGCGACGGCGAGGGCTGCTTCACGAAGCTCCACGGCGGTCAGCGGCTTAACTTTGGGCGCACCTGCCTCGGCGTCGAAAAGCGGGCTGTCCGGCCGCGCGGGGGCCGCTGCGGGCTTCGAAGGCAGTACGACGGCGTCTTCCGGCCGGCGTGCCGGCGCACTCATGGCCGAACGGAAGGCAGCGTCCACCTTGGCCTTGCGGTCGCGGACGGCGAGCCAGCGCAGCAGTGCCACCGAGGCGACGGTCACCAGGGTGCAGCCGAGCGGCAGGGCCGGCGAACCGATGCCGAAGGGAAGCAGCACACCCGAGATAAAAGCGGTGACCAGGGACAGCAGTCCCGCGAGTGCCAGGGCGGTCCGGCCGTAGCGAATGCGGAACGGCGCCGCAGGTGGGGTGCTTGCAGTGCCGGCAATGGATGCGGCACTCTTCCTGGGTTCCATGGCTTTCTCCTGCTGGGCGGCGACGTTCAGGACCAGGCCGGCATGCGGATCCGGCCTGTCATCGGCGGGGGCGTCTGCCAGGAAGTCGACGGCGGGCTGGAACTGGTGCCGGCGGTTCCGGAGGACGTAAGGGGCAACCCATACAATCCAGAGCGCGACGGCAACCACAAGGATCACTGAGCTGCTAAGGGGGAAGTCCACACTCAAAACCGTATGAGCATCATGCCTGCTCAGGCCGCATTAGCTTCGGTGTGTCGTGCCCCCACTGGCAAACCGTTGGATTTATGACCGGCGCGACGCCAGCCACGGACCCAGGAGGCCGTCAGGGACCTCTTCGGAGGTCAGGGCGAAGGACCGGTGGTCCGCCCATTTGCCGTTGATGTGCAGGAAACGGGGGCGGTATCCCTCGTCCCGGAAACCCAGCTTTTCCACGACCCGCAGGCTGGGTCCGTTCTCGGGCCGGATGTTGATTTCCATCCGGTGCAGGCCAAGCGTCCGGAAGCAGTGGTCCGTTACCAGTGCCACCGATGTCGGGGCTATTCCCCGTCCCGCCCGGGATTGGTCCACCCAGTACCCCAAGGTGGCCATCATGGCCGAACCCCAGACGATTGACGACACGGTCAGCTGGCCTACGATGGCCGGGTTCCGCAGGCCCGGCTGCCACTCGGTGATGAGGAAAGGCAGCGCGGTAGCCTGTGCCGCCTGCACATTGAGGGAACGGACCATGTGCCGGTAGTCGGGAAGTCCGCCGGTTGGGTCCGGGTTGGAGGCCTCCCACGGCGCCAGCCACTCACTGTTCCGCGACCGTACTTCAGTCCACTCTTTTTTGTCGCGGTACCGGATGGGCCGCAGGACCAGGTCGCCGCACTCGAGGGTGGCCGGCCAGATGGGACCTGTAGGCACGGCGCTACCCGGAGAGGCCGGCGGTGAAGCCCGGCAGCCATTCCCGCAGCCCCGGTCCCAGGTCATCACTGTCGATGGCCAGCTGGACGCAGGCCTTGAGGTAGCTGAGCTTGTCGCCGGTGTCGTACCGGCGGCCACGGAACACCACGCCGTACACGCCGTGTCCCTCGCCGTCGCCTGTTGCAAGTTCCTGCAGGGCATCCGTCAGCTGGATTTCGCCGCCGCGGCCCGGTTCGGTGTGCTCGAGGACGTCAAACACAGCGGGGTGCAGGACGTAACGCCCGATCAGCGCCAGGTTGGATGGCGCTTCCTCCGGCGAGGGCTTCTCGACGAGCCGGTTGACGCGGACGTAATCTTCGCCGTCGATCTCCTGGACGTCGGCGCAGCCGTAGGCGCTGATCTGGGAGGGTTCGACCTCGATGAGCGCGACGACGGACCCGCCGGTTTTCGCCTGAACGTCAATCATGATGCTGAGGAGTTCGTCGCGGGCATCGATGAGATCGTCGCCCAGCAGGACTGCGAAGGCTTCGTCGCCCACGTGCTGCTTTGCCCGGAGCACGGCGTGCCCCAGGCCGTGGGGATCGCCCTGCCGGACGTAGTGGATGTCACCCAGCTGGCTTGCTGCCTGGATGGATGCAAGCTTTTCCGTATCGCCCTTGTCCTCAAGGGCGGATTCGAGGGACGGCACCCTATCAAAGTGGTCTTCGAGCGCACGTTTGTTGCGGCCGGTAATCATCAGGACGTCGTTGAGGCCCACGTGGACGGCCTCCTCCACCACATACTGGATGGCAGGCTTGTCCACAACGGGCAGCATTTCCTTGGGCATGGCCTTGGTGGCAGGCAGGAACCTGGTGCCCAGGCCCGCGGCGGGAATGACGGCTTTGCGGACTCTGGGTTTACTGGTGTTCACCGGACTAATCTAACGTCAGCGTCAAGTATTTCAGTAACCACCGGTACGGCAGGCCGGCACCGGGCCCAAGGCTGCGGTCCGTTGGGCGATGCAGGGAGGACAGCATGCTGCAAGAGACGAACGCCGTCAAGGACGGTATCCGGACGGCCCACCGGCGCCGGCGGGCGGGCCTGACGCCGGCGCAACTGGAGGCTGCCGGCCTGGCCCTGGCCACCCACGGGGAAGCCTGGGCTGGATCGGTGACGCAGGGCCGCCCCGGCATAGCCTGCGTATACCTTGGCGTGGGACAGGAACCGCCCACCCTGCCGCTGATCAACGCCCTGCATCACAGCGGCCACCAGGTGCTGCTTCCGGTGTGCGAGCCGGCACGGGAGTTGAGCTGGGTGTTCTGGACTCCGGATACCGGCTACGAACGCAGCAAATACGCGCCCATCCTGGAACCCGCCGGGCCCCGGCACGGGCCCGAAACTGCCGGTGATGCAGCCGTGCTTTTCATTCCCGCCACTGCGGTGGACCGTGCCGGCAACAGGATCGGCCAGGGCGGCGGGTACTACGACAAATTCCTGGGACACCTTGCAACGGCCGGGAAGGAAATACCGTTGGCCGCTGTTATCTACGACGATGAATTGCTGCCTGCGGGCCGGATTCCTGCGGAGGAGTTCGACCGGCCGGTCCCTGCGGTCCTTGCGCCGTCCGGGTACCAGCCACTCACGGGCGGCGCCTGACCCCGGGCCGTCCGGGGGCAATGATAGAATTAGCACTCAGGCCCTGCGACTGCTAATGGTTTACCAGCTGGCAGCACGGGACCTCTCGTTTGCCCATGAGGAGGAGCACCAGTGCCCACATATGCTTACGCCTGCAAGGATTGCGGCCACGCCTTCGACATCGTCCAGTCGTTCTCGGACAGCAGCCTGACGTCCTGCCCTGAATGCCAGGGAACGTTGCGCAAGAAGTTCAACAGCGTCGGCGTTGTCTTCAAGGGCTCGGGTTTCTACCGCACGGACTCCCGTGACTCCAAGGGCAGCTCCGTCTCGCCCGCGCCCGCCGCAGCTCCAGCCGCGCCCGCGGCCGCCCCCGCCGCTGCGGCACCGGCGGCCGCCGCAAGCTAATTTCGGCACAGCCTTTACGACGGCGGCCGGCGCCTTCCAGCGTCCGGCCGCTTTTGTCCACGCCGCTTTTGTCCACATAGCCGCATTCCCGGCTCCCTTGCGCCCTGGTCCGCAATTAGCGTGGGCGCATGCCCATTCTTTCCCGCCGTCGCCGCGCCGGCCTCCGATATCCAACCAGCGCCGCCGGCATAGGCCGCAGCCCCAGGAACCGTCCCCTGCCCGCCCGTGTGGCCGCTTGGTTGAGCCGCAACCGCCGGCTCAGCGCTGCGCTGCTGTTTTGTGCAGCTGCCGCCCTCGCCGTCCAGCAGCTCACTCCTGCCCCGCTCTCCACCGCCACCGCACTGGCCGCTGCCCGGGATCTTCCTGCCGGGACCACCGTGGCGGAAGCGGACGTGGTCCGCGTCCAGGTGCCGCCGGGCATGGTGGCCGAAGGCTTCCTCAAGGATGATGCCGCCGCCACCGGCAAGCAGCTCGCCGCGCCTCTGCGAAAGGGCCAGCTCCTCACCGATGCCCAGCTCGTGGGCCCAGGACTCCTGGCAGGTACACCGCCCGGTTCAGCCGCGGTCCCCCTGCGGATGGCGGACGCCTCATCCATCCAGCTGGTCTCCCCCGGCCAGTTGGTCAACGTCGTGCTCACATCAGCCAACGGGTTCGATCAACAGGGTCCGTCCGAGGTGCTGGCGTCCGCCGTCCCCGTACTGTGGACCTCCAACAAGGGCGGCCAGAGCGGACAATGGCTGGGCACCACGGAAACAGACGGACTCATCGTGGTGGCAGCCACCGCCGAACAATCATCGCGCCTGGCCGGAGCCTCCACCCAGGGCAGGCTGTTCTTCGTCCTGGTTGGCCCGCAGTGACCTTGTGGCGGTCAGCCCCAGTGCGGTGGCTTCTGTTCCTTCAGCCACGTGTCGTGGTCGTCTTCCCGGTCACCCCAGCTGCGGGCGTCATCCTCGGCGGCCTTGCTCGGAAGGATCTCCCCGGTGCCGCCCTTAGCCGTCCGGGACGCCGGGGCAGGTGTGGCCGGGCCGCCAGGCGCGTCCCCGTCCATTCCTGTTTCCGTCTGCCCGGTTCCGTTCTCGTCCTGGCGCATGTCTTCCTCGCGGCCGTCTTCCTCAGGCCTGCCGTCTGCAGGCTTCTCTTCCTCAGTCATGTAATCCGTCTCCCGGTTTCCAGCGTCACCGTTCCGGCCTTCGCCCGATTGCGCGTGCAGGTAGGAAACACCGGCGGACGGCGCGGCGCCAATTCCATTGAGCGCCTGGTCAACGTCGTCGTCAAGGAAGCCGGCGGAGTGGCTGGCCCTGCCCGGCAGCACTATCTTTTCCAGGCCCAGGTAGCCGGCAATGCGGTCTGCGCAGGAGGAGGGGTCCGTGAACACCTCAATAGTCCACAGCGGCATGTACCGCCAGCCCAGGCGTTCCAGCAGCTGCGGGCGCAGCCTGCTGCGTTCACGGACGCTCATGGTGCGGTACTGCGCAGTGCCGTCGGACTCGATGGCCACCGGCCGCGGGATGTCGGAGTCATCCTGCCCCATGGTATTCAGGGGGTCGGCAGCTGCAACCACGTCGATGGCACCGTCGTATTGGTGCCACACCCTGGCGCCGCGGGCACGCAGCCGGTCGCCCAGGTCCGCCACCAAGGGGTCCGCGCCGAGTGCCTGTTCGCTGGCGGCGGCACGGGACGCGGGGGTGCCAAGGTCCGTGTTCCCGGAAATTTCCCGGTCAAGCAGAGCGTAGAGGTCCACTGCCCCGTGGGTGAGCCGGGTGTGGTCCAGGTCCTCGGGCCGGAAGCAGGTGAGCACGTGCAGGGAACGGCGTGCCCGGGTCATGGCCAGGGCGAACTTTTCCCGGCCGCCTTCCGCGGAGAGCGGCCCGAAGTTGTGGAGCGCACGGCCGTGTGGAGTCCGCCCGAACCCAGGCGAGAAAATGACATGGTCGCGGACCAGGCCCTGCGCGCGTTCCAGGTCCACCACGCGGAAGGACTCCGGGCCGGCGCCGAAAAATCCGGCCAGGCCCGGCTGGTTGGACAGCTGGAGCCTGATCGACTCGCCGATCCTGGCGGCGTGCCGCAGGCTGGCGGTGACCACCGCGAGGGAGGTCCGCGGACGCAGGCGGGCGTGTTCGAAGACCAGTTCCACCACCCGGTTGACCTCGGCGACCACGGACTCAACGCCCTCGTGATCGGCGCTGGGAAGGCCGGTGCCGTCCGGCAGGTATTCAACCAGCAGGGACCGGTCCAGGCCCGTGGCCGACTGGCCTTCCGGAAGCCGGCGCAGGCCACCGTCGTAGAAATTCTTGCTGAGCTGCAGGACCAGGTCCTCATCCACCGCGCGGTACACCACGTTAAGCCGCCAGACCGGCAGTACCGCGGAGAGGGCGGTGAAGGCACTCTCGACGCGGTGGTGGGCCGACTCCCCCGGCGCAAGCCGCTCCACACCCACGGTGAACGTCCGCGGCGTGGCGATGCGCGGGTCACCGAAGGCGATCACCTGGCGTGCCCGGGCAATCGACGGCAGGACGGCCTGCAGGGAGGTGGCCTCCGCGTCGAGGATGACGACGGCGTCAAAGTGCTGTTCGGCCGGAAGCAGGCCCGTCATCAGGTACGGGCTGACCGACCAGACCGGGACAAGTGTGCCGATCAGCTCGGGTGCCTGCGCGGTCAGGGAGGGCAGGGAGACCCGGCCGTCTTTGAGCAGGCTGCGCAGGAGGTCTGCCTGGCGCGGCTGGGCAGTGATGGCCGTGCGCCACCGCTCCGCGAGGTCCCACCGCAGCCGGGCGGCACCGCTGGCGACGTGGGCATTGTCCGCCAGCCGGTACTCCGCTTCCAGTTGGCGCAGGGCGTCGCCGTCGGACATTGCCAGGTAGTCATCGCCGCTGATCATGGCTTCGAGCGCGGACTGCCACCAGGCAAGCTCCAGCTCCGCGGTAACTGATCCTTCCGGCACTTCCCGTTCGGCGAGGTCGGCCAGGAGCTCGCCCAGGCCGTGTTCGCGCATGTTTTCGATCAGGAGGGTGCGTTCAGGCAGGGTTTTGAGCGTGTCGGTGTCCGCCACCAGGCGTTCCAGCCGGTCCATCAGCTGCGCGTAGGGAACGGTGGACAGGGCCCCGCCATCCTCCGTGTGCCGCAGCGCCTCGCCCAACTGTGCCAGCTCCTGGTCCAGGGACCGGTACATTTCGTTCATTTCGGCCAGGCCGGACGGAACGGCGGGATGGCGCTGCGTAGTGGCGTAATCCGCCCAGAGGGCACGCTGTTCCTGGACCAGCACCAGGGACGAGTGCAGGTCAGCGATGTGGACACCCGGCCGCACGTATTCCTTGGCCACCCGGCGCAGCCTGGAGCGCTGCATGGCCGTCAGCTCGATGCCGCGTTCCCGCCGCCAGGCGGAGGGTGCCGTGGCGGAGATCAGGTCAGTGACGGGCCGGTCAAAGATGTCGGGGGTGAACTTGTCCAGGCTGCCGCGGACGGCAACCAGCAGCTCCAGTTGCTCGCCCCACTCCGCGAAGGATTCGCCCAGGCGGATTTCGGCATGCTCCGCGACGGCGTCCATGCGGTTGCACAGGACGGGAAGGCTCTTGGCCACGGAACGGACCAGGTCCTGGGCTTCCTCGGTTTCCTTGCGGGTCAGCAGCCTGGCACCGTGCCACGGGCTGGTGGTGGCAGCCTTGCTGAAGCTGCCCAGCTCGGCGGCGCGCCGGAGCCTGCCGGCCAGCTCCTCACGGTCCCGGATGCTGTCCAGGACGCTGCGCTTGAGCCGGACGGTGGTGGCCGGGGCGGGGTGGATGGACGTGAGCTCGGCGAGTGACTGCATGGCCTGGTACGGCGAGCAGCCCCAACGCTCGCGGACATTGTGGAGCGATGCCACGTGGTCCATCAGGGCGTGCCGGTGCTCCGTCAGGGTGGTGTGCAGGTTCCCCAGCTGCGGTTCCAAGGACTTCTCATTGCGGACGATTGCCCGGACCAGCTGCCCCTTCAGCTGTTGGGCTGTGACGTTCCCGGTCAGCTGGAACAGGATGGACTCCAGCCCCAACGTCTCCAGGTGTCCCGAAACCTCGTTAAGGCTGGCGCGGCGATCGCCCACCACCAGCACTGTCTTGCCGGCATCCACCAGGGCGCCGATGGTGTTGATGGCGGTCTGGGTCTGGCCGGTGCCCGGCGGGGCGCTGACCACCAGGGAGTCCCCGGCCCGGGCAGCATCCACCACGTACTGCTGGTCCGTGTCAGCATCCAGCAGCAGCAACTCGTCCTTGGGGTGCCTGTCATCCAGGTGCGGGAAGCGGGACGGGTCCGGCTCCTGGACATCCACCACTTCGCCTCCCGCGGCGGTGGCCAGCGAGGAGACGATGGGGTGGGAATCGTTGATCCAGGGGTCGTCGAGGTTGCCGGAGAGGTCTGCAAACGTGGAGACCAGCAGGTTGTGCTGGGTTTCAGCGCCGTGGATGGGCCGGATCAGGGTGGCCAGCCGGTCCAGTACGGGCTGGGGGTCGAACCGCGCGGTGCTGTAGGCCAGACGTGTCACGGCGTTGACGTCGAACACGATCCCGTGGATGTTCTTCAGGTGCCGCACCAGGGCGGGGTTGATCTGCGCCTGTTCGGTGAGCTGCAGTTCGAAGTCATCCTCCCCCGGCCGCACCGTGAGGGAGATGGCGGTCAGCATGACCGGAGCGGATACGCGCTGGGGTTTGCCTCCAACGGCGGAGGTCCACACCACGGTGCCGGCGGACAGGTATCCCGCGTCGATGCCGCGGTCGTTGGCGAGTTCGAAGATCTTGGACCGGATGTTGCGCGACGCCCTGGCGGCCACCACATACTGCTGCCGGTCACGGATCAGGGTGGACAGGCGTGTGCGGCGCCCTGCCATGAGCTGGGCCAGTCCCGAAGGGTGTGCCGACGTCAGGTCGATGGAACCTTCCGGCGTCTTGGTGAAGCGCAGCATCGTGTCCGCGCCGGTGACGGGTTTGAGCCCTGACAGCCATTTACGAAGCTCTTCCGAGCCTTCCGGGTGGCCTTGACCAACTGACACTTCTGCCTTCTTTTCTGCGTTTGCACGTGACGCCCTGGACCATACCGGCATAGATTCGAGAGTAGCCGCTTCAGTGCCGGACTTGAGAGACCGCAACACTGGGGCACGGGAAATTGCGGCGGAATTCGCTGGGAAAAAGCAATGGCCGGCCCCCGCTGACGGAGGCCGGCCACTAGGATGCTATTCCCACTCGATGGTTCCCGGCGGCTTGCTGGTGACGTCCAGCACGACGCGGTTGACGCCGTCCACCTCGTTGGTGATCCGGCTTGAGATGCGTGCCAGCAGGGCGTACGGCAGGCGCGACCAGTCGGCGGTCATGGCGTCCTCGGAGGACACCGGACGGAGCACGATGGGGTGGCCGTAGGTGCGGCCGTCGCCCATTACGCCGACGCTGCGGACGTCCGCGAGCAGGACCACGGGCATCTGCCATACTTCGTTGTCCAGTCCGGCTGCGGTCAGCTCGGCACGCGCGATGGCGTCCGCCTTGCGCAGCAGGTCCAGCCGCTCCTTGGTGACCTCGCCAACGATCCGGATGCCGAGGCCGGGGCCGGGGAACGGCTGGCGGCCAACGATTTCCTGCGGCAGGCCCAGCTGGGCGCCCACGGCCCGGACCTCGTCCTTGAACAGGGCGCGGAGCGGCTCAACGAGCTCGAACTGCAGGTCCTCGGGGAGGCCGCCCACGTTGTGGTGGCTCTTGATGTTGGCTGCACCTTCGCCGCCGCCGGATTCGACGACGTCCGGGTACAGGGTGCCCTGGACCAGGAACTTGATCTTCTCGCCGTGGGCTGCGGCCTCGGCGATGATGGCCAGTTCGGCTTCTTCGAAGGCGCGGATGAACTCCCGGCCGATGATCTTGCGCTTGGTTTCGGGATCGCTGACGCCGGCCAGGGCCGAGAGGAAACGTTCCTGTTCGTTGGCCACGTACAGCTTCACACCGGTGGCGGCCACGAAGTCGCGTTCAACCTGCTCCGCTTCGCCTTCACGCAGCAGTCCGTGGTCCACGAACACGCAGGTGAGCTGATCGCCCACGGCGCGCTGGACCAGGGCTGCCGCCACGGCGGAATCGACGCCGCCGGAGAGGCCGCAGATGACGCGGGCGTCCCCTACCTGCTGGCGGATGCGCTCCACCTGTTCTTCGAGGATGTTGCCGGTGGTCCAGTTGGGCTCCAGCTTGGCGCCCTTGAACAGGAAGTTCTCCAGCACCTGCTGCCCATACGCGGAGTGCTTGACCTCAGGGTGCCACTGCACGCCGAAGAGGCCCTTCTCCTCGTTGGCGAAGGCTGCTACCTCAGCGCCTGCCGTGGTGGCCAGGACATCGAAGCCTGCAGGGGCTTCGTGCACGGAGTCGCCGTGGCTCATCCAGGTCTTCTGGTGCTGGGGCATGCCTTCAAGCACAGAGCGGCCGTCGCCCAGGATGGTGGTCTCCGTGGATCCGTACTCCCGCAGCCCGGTCTTGTCCACCGTGCCGCCCAGGGCGTTGGCCATGGCCTGGAACCCGTAGCAGATACCAAAGACGGGGACGCCGGCTTCGAAGAGGTCGGCACCCACGCTGGGGGCGCCGTCGGCATAGACGCTGGAGGGTCCGCCGGACAGGATGATGGCGGCGGGGTTCTTGGCCAGAAGCTGCTCGGTGGAGTAGGTATGCGGAACCACTTCCGAATACACATTCGCTTCCCTGACGCGGCGGGCAATCAGCTGCGCGTACTGGGCACCGTAATCAACAACCAGCACCGGCTTCTGGGAAGTCTGGGATGCAGTGGGAGTAGTCACCGTCATAGCCTACTTTGCGCCCTTGCACCGGCGCACCTTGAGAAGCCGCGCTGTGACGGAGCAGACGTCCGACGGCGGGTGGCCGGCCCCAGGGCCAAGCTCCCGTGTCAGGCCCGGTTCAGTAGCGCTGCGGAGCCTGCGGGTTGGCGGCCAGCTCGGCCTCCACCTCTGCGTGGAACTTCTTCTCCACGATGAAGGACAGGAACGGCACCACGCCGCCGAGTGCCAGCAGGACCAGTTTCAGGAACGGCCAGCGCATCAGGGACCACAAGCGGAAGTTGGAGATCAGGTACACCACGTACATCCAGCCGTGCACGATCAGCACGGTGACGGAGACGTTCATGCCGTTGAGCACGCCCGGCGGTTCGGCGTCGGCGAATCCGAAGCCGAACGGCTGGCCGGTGAGCGCGCTGGTGCCGCCGGCGAACAGATACTGACCAAAGCCGTACCGGGCCACCAGTTCCGCACACAGCAGGAGCAGCATGGTGCCGGTGAGGTAGGCCATGACCTTGTAGAACTTCAGGGCGGACCGGATCTGGGCCTCGGTACCGCCGAAACGGCGCTTCTTTCCGGATGTCTTCCCGGATGCCTGCGACGAGGGGGTGGCCGGTTTCGGATCAATCATGGCTGTACCTTCTGCTGGTGCTGGTCAGGCTGCTGGTGCTGGTCAGGCTGCTGCTGTGGAAGCTGGTGCGGTTTGTGCTGCCCGTCATTGGCGGCATCCTGGGCATCGTCGAGGGCCTCCTCAAGGTCCCGGTGGTAGTCGTCCTTGACCAGGCGCCACCAGATGAAGAGGGCGAACCCGGCGAAGACAACCCACTCGATGGAGTAGAAGAGGTTGAGCCAGTTGATGTGCTGCGCCGGCGGCTGCGGGCCGATGTCCAGCGGGAGGAGCTTCCCTGGTACTGCAGCAGCACTGACGTCCTGGCCGCCCACCACCTCTGCGGTGGCCGACACGAAACCGGGGTAGCTGCTGACCTCCCAGTAGTTGATGAGCTCCGCCACGGAAACGGCCGAGGCCTCCCCCGGTTTCGGAGCTTTCCCCGCCACCGGCGCTTCGGACGGCAGCAGCCGCCCGGTCAGTTCAACAACGCCCGACGGCGGTGCTGCCGCGTCCCCGGGCTCCGCAACCCACCCGCGTGCAACCGGGATCCACGTTTGTGGCGAGGCGCCTGCACCAGTGAGGGCGGGGGCACCGTTGACGGCAAAGGCCGAAACAACCCAGTAGCCGCTCTTTCCGTCATGGAGCCGCCCCGGAACCAGGACCTGCTTGTCGGGACTGTAGGTGCCTTGGGCGGTGATCATCTGGTCAGCCACGCTGCCGTGGAAGAATTCGCCCGGCTGCAGCGTGCCGGTGAGCGGCCGGACCTGTTCCGTGGCCGGATTGACCGGCACCTCGGGCTGGGTGGAGCGGCCGAACTGCCACTGGCTCAGCAGCACGAAGACCCCGGAGAGAGCGATCGCGAAAATAAAGCCTGCGATCCATCGGGGCTTAAGGGCTGTTTTCCACACGTCTTAACCGTACTTCGTACTTCTGTAGAACAACTAAACGCCAAGGGCGTCCGGGCCCGGACGCGGGACCGGGAATGTGCCTAGTGGTCGAAGAACACCAGGCTGGAGTTAATCAGCTCGGCAATGACTTCGGCGTCATAGGCACGCCGCAGCGATTCCCGGAATGACTCCTTGGAGAGGGACCGGGCCAGGGTGGCCAGCACCTCCAGGTGGTCGGAGAAAGAACTGGCCGGGGTGGCAATCAGCAGGATGACCGTGGCAGGGCCGTCGGTGGCTCCGAAGTCCAGCGCGTGGCCGTACTTGGTGATCCCCACGGCGATGGATGTTTGGGAGACGAATTCGCTGCGGGCGTGCGGCAACCCAATGCCGCCCGGAAGCCCGGTGGCCAGCTGGTGCTCCCGGGCATTGACGTTCTTGAGGAACCCGTCCAGATCCGAGATCCGCCCGGCGGCATGGAGCCGCTCTGCCAGTTGGTTGGTGGCGTCAGTCTTGTCCTTCGCCTCCATTTCCAGGATCACCATGTCGGCGGTGGTCAGGTGGGCGTCATACGGGTCCAGTGGTTCCGCCAAGGCGTATCCCTTCGGTCAGCAGTGGGGCAAACGGCCCCTCAACGCAAGGGCACGATATCTTCCGCGCCCAGGCGGGCAGCGTCTGCGGATTCGTCGTCCGGCTGTTGCTGGCTAAGGCGTTCGGCCTCCACGCGCGCTAGGTAGTGGCGGACTTCATTTTCACGCTGCGTGTCACTCCAGCCAAGGACGTCACCCATCAGTTTAGCGACAACGGGGGCGGCAGACACTCCACGGTCCCACGCCTCGATGGAGATCCTCGTGCGACGGGTCAGGACGTCCTGCACATGGCGGGCGCCTTCATGGCTTGCGGCGTAGACCGCCTCGGCCTGGAGGTAGTCATCAGCACCAGGCAGTGGCTCCGCCAGCTCCGGGTTCTGCTCAATAATGGCCAGCACCTCGGGCGTCATGGATCCGTACCGGTTGAGCAGGTGCTCGATCCGTGCCACGTGGACACCGGATTCCTCTGCGGTGCGGTTCCGGCGGTTCCAGGCGGCCCGGAAGCCGCTGGCACCCAGGAGCGGGATGGTCTCGGTGCAGCTGGGCGGGACCCGTTCGTCCATGGTGCGGGTGGCCTCGTCGACGGCATCCTTGGCCATGACCCGGTAGGTGGTCCACTTTCCACCGGCCACCACCACCAGGCCGGGAACAGGGTGCGCCACCACGTGCTCGCGGGACAGCTTGGCGGTGGAGTCGTTTTCGCCGGCCAGCAGCGGCCGCAGGCCGGCATAGACCCCTTCGACGTCCTCCCTGGTGAGAGGCCGTTTGAGCACCTTGTTGACGTGCTCCAGGACGTAGTCGATGTCCTTGCTGGACGCGGCCGGGTGGGCCTTGTCCAGGTGCCAGTCAGTGTCAGTGGTGCCGATGATCCAGTGCCGTCCCCACGGAATAACGAACAGTACCGATTTCTCGGTGCGCAGGATCAGTCCCACTGTGGACTGGAAGCGGTCGCGGGGAACCACCAGGTGGATGCCCTTGGAGGCGCGGACCTTCAACTGGCCGCGGTCGGTCACCATCGCCTGGGTTTCGTCGGTCCAGACACCCGTGGCGTTGATGACCTGCTTGGCGCGGATGCTGAACTGTGTCCCGTCCTCACGGTTTTCCACCTTCGCCCCGACAACGCGTTCGCCTTCGCGGAGGAAGTCCACCACCTTCATCTGGTTCACGGCATGGGCGCCGTAGTAGGCAGCCGTGCGGACCAGGTTGGCGCAGTATTTGGCGTCATCCACCTGGCCGTCGTAATACCGGATGGACCCTATGAAGGCATCGTCTTTCAGGCTGGGGGCGGCCCGGAGGGTTCCCCGGCGGCTCAGGTGCTTGTGGAACGGCACACCCCGGCTGTGGCCGGCCGAAACCGACATCGCGTCATAGAGGGCGATGCCGGCCCCAACGTAGGGACGCTCAATAAAGGGTTTGGTCAACGGATACAGGAACGGCACCGGCCGGGCCAGGTGGGGTGCAATCTCGGAGAGCAGCAGCCCGCGTTCCTGCAGGGCCTCCTTAACCAGGGCGAAGTCCAGCATTTCCAGGTAGCGCAAACCACCGTGGATAAGTTTGGAAGACCGCGAGGACGTGCCTGCCGCCCAATCACTTGCCTCGACGATGCCAACGCTCAACCCGCGGGTCACAGCGTCAAGCGCCGCGCCCGTGCCAACGATGCCGCCCCCGACGATCAGGATGTCCAGTTCCTTGCCGGGCTCCGTGGTGGCGCGCAGCCGCTGGATGGATGCTTCCCTGGCTTCCGGGCCAAGAACCCCGCCGTTTGCAGGAACACTCTTCATTGAACGCCTCCAGTGCCTCTAGTGCCGGTAGTAAACCCACACTACTTGCTGGTGGCATGCTTTGGGCAGGGCGGGAGGGCGCCTGCCCTGCCGCCCTGCCCCAGCGTGTCAGTTCCCTGCATACGGCGACACGACGACGTCAACCCGCTGGAATTCCTTCAGGTCCGAATAGCCGGTGGTCGCCATGGAGCGCCGCAGGGCGCCAATGAGGTTGGACGTGCCGTTGGTGTGGTGGCCAGGTCCGAAAAGGACCTCCTCCAGTGGGCCCACAGTGCCCACGTTGGCGCGATCGCCGCGCGGCAGCTCCAGGTGGTGTGCCTCCTGGCCCCAGTGCCAGCCCTTGCCCGGCGCTTCCTCTGCCCTGGCCAGGGCACTGCCCAGCATGACGGCGTCGGCGCCCATGGCGATCGCCTTGACGATGTCACCGGAGGTGCCCATGCCGCCGTCGGCAATAACGTGCACGTAGCGGCCGCCGGACTCGTCCATGTAGTCGCGGCGGGCGGCGGTGACGTCGGAGATGGCCGAGGCCATGGGCGAGTGGATGCCCAGCGCGCGGCGCGTGGTGGTGGTTGCGCCGCCGCCGAAGCCGACCAGCACGCCTGCCGCGCCGGTGCGCATGAGGTGCAGTGCCGGGGTGTAGCCCGCCGCGCCGCCGACGATGACGGGGACGTCGAGTTCGTAGATGAACTGCTTGAGGTTCAGCGGCTCATGGTCTTTGGAGACGTGCTCGGCGGACACGGTGGTTCCGCGGATGACAAAGATGTCGACGCCGGCCGCGAGGACCGTCTTGTAGTGCTCCTGGGTGCGCTGCGGGGTCAGGGACCCGGCAACGGTGACGCCGGCCTCGCGGATTTCGGCCAAGCGGGACGTGATGAGCTCGGGCTGGATGGGTGCCTGGTACAGCTCCTGCATGCGCCCGGTTACTGCGGGGCTGTTGGTCTCGTCCTGCAGCGCCGCAATCTCATCAAGGACAGCCTGCGGATCCTCATACCGGGTCCAGAGACCTTCGAGGTCCAGCACACCCAGGCCGCCCAGCTTACCCAGCGCGATGGCCGTCTGCGGGGACATGGCTGAGTCCATCGGGGCTGCGATCACCGGCATGTCGAACTGGTAAGCGTCGATCTGCCAGGAGACGGAGACATCCTTTGGGTCACGGGTACGACGGTTGGGGACGATTGCTATGTCATCCAGGGAGTAGGCACGACGCCCACGCTTGCCACGGCCGATCTCGATCTCATAAGTCACTGCTCTAGGTTATCCCAGTGACTGCACTGTCCTTCGCTACAGTGGCGTGATGGGCAGACGCTGGATTTTCGACGGGCACATCGCCGGCATAGGTACCGTCTCCGGGCTGCGTACGGTGGTGGGCGTTTGGCATGACTCCCCCTTTGGGTCCTTCTCTGACGTCATGGTGCAGCAGCCTTCAGGGCACCGGCTGCTGCTGGCACCCACACCCGAAGTCGCCTGCTTTATTTCCGAAACCTACAGCTTCGATGAAGTGCAGGTGGTGGAGGTCCGCGCTGCCTTGGCCGGCGGGACGATCAAGGTTGATGCAGGCCCGCTGGCGGTCAGGGCCGCCATAGGAGCCAGGACCCTCCTGGGTTCGGCGCTTCGCACAGTACCCCGGCGCCTTGCAGCCCATCCCCGCTGGCTGGCTGCGGTCAATCCGATCGCCGCCTTCGCGGCCCCGGGCGCCCGCACCTTTGGAAGTGCCGGCAGCGGCCGGGCGGAGTACTACGGGGTCAGCGACCTGCACCACTTAACTTCCGCCACCGTCACGTGGGAAGACGGCGACGCCGGAGCGCTGGCGCCCATCACGCCGCCAGTGACATTCGGCTTCAGCAGTGTTCCACCGCAACCCAGCCTGGCCCGGGTGCGCACCACCGTGGTGGAGGCCTAGGTTCCTGTCGGTTCCCCAGGGCCCGCGCCAGCAGGATTCCCCGGCAGGGCCTGCGAGGTTAGGGGGCTGGCGGGGATCTGGGATTCGAACATGCGGAAGTAGCGGCCGCGCAGCGCCACCAGTTCCGCATGGGTTCCCTGCTCCACGATGCGGCCATCCTCCAGCATGTACACAATGTCCGCCTTCTCGATGGTGGCGAGGCGGTGGCTGATGGCGATGATGGTGCTGCTCCGATCCGCGAAGAGCCGGGTGAAGATGCGGTGCTCAGCGAGGGCATCGATGGCCGACGTGGGCTCATCCATCACCATGAAGGATGCGTCCCGGTAGAAGTTCCGGGCCATGGCAAGGCGCTGCCACTGGCCTCCGGACAGGCCGCTCCCCTTCCGGCCGCGCGGATCCTCCATCCAGTTGCTGACGTGGTTGTCCAGGCCGTTAGGCAGCTTGTTGATGAAGTCGAGCGCCTCGGCATCGGCGCCAGCTTTGCGGACGCGGTCATCGTCGCGCGGATTCCGGACGTCGCCGAAGTAGATATTGTCCGCCGCGGTGGCGAACTCGTACTTCAGGAACTCCTGGCTGAGCACGGCGAGGTGGCGGTGCCAGGAGGTGACATCGACTGCGGCGAGGTCCACGCCGTCGAGCAGTACCTGACCTGCGTCGGGACGGTAGAGCCCGGCGAGGATCCGGATCAGTGTGGACTTCCCTGCACCGTTCTCCCCCACGATGGCGATGTGCTGGCCCCGGCGGACGGTGAGGCTGATGCCCTTGATCACCTCGATGTCGCTTCCTGTGTACGTGAACCGGATATCCTTCAGCTCCACTTCCCTGGGCGCCTCCAGGAGGGGTGGGGAATGTTCCGAGTGCACGGGCATGGCCATGAACAGCTCGTAATCCTTCAGGTTTGCCAGGTCTTCATCAATGGAGCTGAGCGAGGACACCAGGTTGTTTGCGGTGGACAGAGCACGGCTGACGATCTGCTGGACGTAGAGGAACTGCCCGACCGGGGCTGCGCGGGCAATGATCTGGCCCACCACCCAGATCAGCGACACCACTTCCGCGCCGTACTGGAGAGCGTCTGCGGCGAGTTGCCTGGGAATGTAGCGCCGCTGGTAATCGAGGCGTCGCCGTTCATCGGCGTCCCGAAGCCGGGACCGAAGGTCCATGAGGAAACCGACAATGCCGTAGAGCCTCATTTCCGCGATGTGCTGGGGGCGGAGGAGGTTGGTTTCAATCATGCGGCGCTGGCGCCGCGAGTCCACCTGCGTGTTCCAGTGCGCAATCTGTTCCCTGGACAGCTTGAACTGCAGGTACACGCTGGGCACGATGGCTACCAGGACGATGACTGCGATCCACCAGCTGACCAGCAGCAGGGCGCCCACAGCCAGGATGACCGAGACGAGCTGGGTGAAGATGGCGGCTATCCGGTCCAGGACGCGGGCGTAGGAGTCGGAGAACCGTTTGGCGCGGTCGTAAAGGTCCACCGTCTCTTTGTCGTCGTAGCGCCAGAACTCCAGTGACAGGAAGCGCTCATACATCTGGTCCCCCACGATGGCGCCCACTTTGAAACTCATCAGCTGCTGGATGTAGCGGTCCACGCTGTTGAAGGCGCCCCAGAACAGACCCAGCGCGGCAGTGACGATGACGTAGACGATGGCAAGGCGCCCCGCTCCGCCGTCGCCCGCGTACGCTGCCGCCAATGCTGTGGTGGTGAGGGACGCGTAGAAGGTGGTGACCAGCGGCAACACAGCGGAGATCAGGGATCCGAGGACCTTCATGACCACGGCGCCCGGGGAGGCACGGAAGCTCACCCGGAGTACCTGGGCCACGGCCTTGGCATACGGGCGCAGGGCAAGCCGCTTTTGCGGGTCGCGTTTAGGGGTCAGTTCCGCCGGATGGCGCGGTTGGGACATGGAATCAGCCTAGTGCTGGGCAGGCCGTCATGATGTGGAGTGGAGATAACGCACCAGGGCATCCTCGCCTGGAGAGCGTGCCATGTAGTGGAAGTCCGGGCGCCCGCCTGCCAATCGATCTGCCCGCCCGCTGGGGTACGCCGCTCTCATCCACTCCGGGCAAAGCCATTGCGGCCAGTGGGTTGGTTCGGGGTCGGGGTGCTCGGGTTTGTAGCGGCGTCCAGCGGGTGAGGTCCAGCCGGGTGGTTCATTCCTGTTGGCCGGGTCGGGTGTCCACCTGCTGCGGTGCTTGAGTCGATGGTGTTTGGGGCAGAGCTGTGCCAGGTTGCTGGCGTTGGTGGTGCCGCCGTGTTCCCTGGCGATGAGGTGGTCGGCTTCGTTGTCGCTGGTCCTGTTGCTGCAGCCGGGGAACGTGCACTTGCCATCGCGCATCCTGATCCAGCGTTTGATGGCCTCGGTGAGCCGGTAGTTTTTGCGCCCGATCTCCAATGGTGCCCCGTCCCTTGGGTCGACCAGGACCCGATAGAAGGAGTCCGCCCCGTCGGCGACCAACTTCCTGGCCATGGATGCCGGGATGGGTCCGAAACCATCCAGTATTGCGGGTTCGTCGGTTTGGCCGAACAGGGAGAACACCGGCACCATCACCAGGACATCAGCCCGCGGGGTGGGGACTTTACTGAGTTCAGTCGCGGTTCCAGCCCCCAGCAGCAGTGAGGCTGCGATGTCGGGGCGGAGTTGGGTGAGGGTGCGGGTTTCGTCGGGGCCTTGGAGTCCGCGGGCGGTAGCGGTGGTGCCGTTCCAGATCGCGCACGCGGTGTCCCCGGGAAGGTAAAGCGAAACCCAGGCCATGCCATCCCGGTCCGGGGCGTATTCCATCCGTCGATCAGCGACCCCTTTGGCGTGTCGCTTCTCGATCGATTCCGGATGATGGCGTTCCCGCCAGCCACGGACCTTGGCCCGGAACCGGGACGGAATGAGGTCCCCCGGCGCGGCACCCCGTGAAGCATTGGGTGCGTCGGGGTCGAAGAAATGCGTCACCAACCCGGCGGCACCGACGGCATCGAGGCCTTCGGTTTCGTCGACGAAGATCCTCGCGTGCTGCCACGACATCGCGCCCGCGGACAGCGCCTGAAACAAGTGTGGCAGGGAGCAGACCCGGCGGGACTGGTCCACCAGGGCGCCCGCGGCCGCGGAACTGATGGTCAGGACCCCCGCGATCTCCTCGACCACGGATATCCCCGCGTACGTGCGCTCCTGGACCGGGGCATTCGGCGGGGTCATGGCCTGCTGGAAATCGATGGCCTCAGCGGCGTCCCGTGCCTTCACCGCGGCAAGCTGCGCTTCCAGGCGGGACGCGGCTTCCAGCCGTTCCAGCCGGATCTCGTACCGCCGCTGCATCACATCCACGCCGGCACCAACATGAGCCCCGGAAGCCAGGAAAACGTCCTCTTTTCCCAGGGCGTCCAGGGCAGCAGCAGAGGCAAGGACACCCTCCAAAGCCACCCCAGCACCACCGCCGATTCCCATAAGAACATCATGCAGCGGGGGTCCGACATTCAGACCGGGAGCGCCATCCGGGGCCCAAAACAAGAGGAGGCGGGATAACCCGCCTCCTCTTTCACGCATGTGGGCGTGAATAAAACCGTTCGCCGATTACCGGGAACCGTAGTTCGGCGCCTCGACCGTCATCTGGATATCGTGCGGGTGCGATTCCTTCAGGCCGGCGGAGGTGATCCGGACAAACTTGCCACGGATCTTCAGCTCGGGAATGGTGGGCGCGCCGGTGTAGAACATGGTCTGGCGCAGGCCGCCGACCAGCTGGTACGCCACGGAGGACAACGGCCCGCGGTAGGCCACGCGGCCTTCGATGCCTTCTGGGATCAGCTTGTCGTCGCCGGAAACGTCGGCCTGGAAGTAGCGGTCCTTGGAGTAGGACGTGTTCTTGCCGCGGGACTGCATGGCGCCCAAAGAGCCCATGCCACGGTAGGACTTGAACTGCTTGCCGTTGACGAAGATCAGGTCGCCCGGGGACTCGTCGCAGCCTGCCAGGAGGGAGCCCAGCATGACCGTGTCGGCGCCGGCCACCAGGGCCTTGCCGATGTCGCCCGAGTACTGGAGGCCGCCGTCGGCGATCAGCGGCACGCCGGCCGGAATGGCGGCCTTGGCGGATTCGTAGATGGCCGTGATCTGCGGGACCCCAACGCCGGCAACCACACGGGTGGTGCAGATGGATCCGGGACCAACGCCCACCTTGATGCCGTCGGCGCCGGCGTCAATCAGAGCCTGGGCGCCTTCCCGGGTGGCAGCCTGGCCGCCGATGATGTCCACGTGCGCGGCGACGGGATCGGACTTCAGCCGGCGGATCATGTCCAGGACCCCTTGGGAGTGGCCGTTGGCGGTGTCCACGAACAGTGCGTCCACGCCGGCGTCCACCAGGGTCATGGCGCGCTCCCAGCCGTCGCCGAAGAAGCCGATGGCGGCACCCACCCGGAGGCGGCCTTCATCGTCCTTGGTGGCCAGGGGGTACTGCTCGGCCTTGGTGAAGTCCTTGGTGGTGATCAGGCCCTTCAGCCGGCCCTGCTCGTCCACGAGCGGGAGCTTTTCGATCTTGTTGGTGGCCAGCTTGTGGGAGGCTTCCTCGCGGCTGATCCCCACGTGTCCGGTGACCAGGGGCATCTTGGTCATGACGTCGCTGACCAGCCGCAGCGGGAAATCGGACTCCGGCACAAAACGGGTGTCGCGGTTGGTGACGATGCCCAGAAGGCGGTTGTCCTCATCCACCACGGGGAGGCCGGAGACGCGGTAGTGGGCGCAGAGATCATCGAGTTCGCGCAGCGTTGCCTCGGGGCGGATGGTCAGCGGGTTGGTGATCATCCCGGACTCGCTCCGCTTGACCCGGTCCACCTGGTCCGCCTGGTCGGCGATGGACAGGTTGCGGTGCACGACGCCCAGGCCGCCCTGGCGGGCCATGGCGATGGCCATGCGGGACTCGGTGACCGTGTCCATCGCCGCGGAGAGCAGCGGGGTCTGAACGGTGATGCGCTTGGAAATTCGTGAGGACGTGTCTGCCTCGGACGGGATGACGTCGGTGTGGCCCGGAAGGAGAAGGACGTCGTCGTAGGTCAGGCCGATGAAGCCAAAGGGGTTGTGTTCGGGCTCGGTCATGAGTGCGCCTCTTACCTTGGTTGCTGGGTCACGGGTAGGGGTTGCAGCCGATGACCAGCCCGTGATTACGGAACTGGCCTGTGCAGACGATCCTGCAGGAGCACCGTGCAGCACGGCGTTCCGGGGGCAGAAAGTGTTGAGTAAATATTAGAACCTCGGCGCCGATCCCCCTATTCCACGCCGCCAATGTGAGGAACCCCACGGCCGGGCAGGCAGACTGGTTCAGCTCCAGCCGGTGGCCGCCAGCAGCCGCTGCTCGAACATGGGGATCATGGTTTCCACATAGGTCCTGGTGAGGTGGTTGTCGTCCTTGTAGACGTACACGTTCCCCACAACGGCCGGGCAGACGCCGCGCGCGCAGATGAAGTCGCTCATGTCCATCAGGTGCAGCCCCGGCAGCTTGCCGCGGTAATTTTCCAGCGGCGATGGCTCCGCCAGGGACTCGGCCAGCGACGGGTTGCAGGCCGGCGCGTTGGCGCCGTTCCGTTGGGCGCACTGGGGCATGTTGAAGGTGAAACGGGGATTGTCACGGATTCCCACCGTCTCGATCCCCGCGTCCGCAAACGGCTTCACACCTTCGAGGTATCCCGGCACTTCGGTTTCGAACGGGGCATCCTCGTGGGTCAGTGACGCCACCGTAAACACAGCGTCCGGCCGGTGCTCCAGGACATAGGCGGAACTTGCCCTGTTGTAGGCGTTGCATTCGGCGTTCCGGGTTTCCGATTCGGCCCCGAAACGGCAGGCGGGCATGAGCAGCGTCACCAGTTCCCAGCCGCGTGCGGCCGCCACCGGCGCCAGGGCGGCAAGGTACTGCTGGGCGTGGGAGTCCCCCAGGACTACGATGCGCTTGCTGGCCGGCTCGTCGGGGAGCTCCTGTCGGCAGCCCTCCAGGATGGGATCGTCGGTGGCATTGGCACCCGTACAGGGCGAGTCGATGCCGGCCCAGTCGTTGTCCAGTGCAGTGGGTCCGGGGATGGTCCGGGCCCGCGGTGCCGGCGAGTTTTCGTTCTCCGGGGTGAGCGCCAACGCACCGGGCGTAAGCTCCCGCGGTTGTGCCGCCGTCGCGCTTTCCTCTGCGGTGAGCGACGTCTGCCAGACCGCGACGGGCCCGGCCAGGACGGCGCCGCAGGCAACAATGACGACGGCGGTCCGCCAGGCGCGCAGTTTGGGCCAGTGCCAGTCGCGCAGGGGCTTTTCCACGAAGCGCGTGGTCAGGACGGCGAGGACGATCGCGGCTGCAACAATGCCAAGGCCCTGCTTGAGGTTCGGGGTTTCCACGCCGGTGGCCGCGAGCGCCAGCACCAGGACCGGCCAGTGCCACAGGTAAAGGGCGTAGGAGTTGTCACCCAGCGCGACGGCGGGCCGGCTGCTGAGGAGGCGGTCCACCCCGAAGCGGCTTCCGGTCTGCCCCGCCACGATGATCGCGGCTGCCGCCAGCGTGGGCCACAGGGCCACGTACCCCGGGAAGGAACGGTCAACGGTCAGGACCAGCCCGCAGGAGATCATTGCTGCCAGTCCGGCCCAGCCCAGGGCGATGCGCAGCACGCGACCGGGCCGCAGGTACGGCAGCGCCAAAGCCAGCAGGGACCCCAATGCAAACTCCCAGAGCCGGGCGCGGGTGTCGAAGTAGGCATAGGCCTGGTCGGAGGCGGTCTGGTCAACGGAGTAGGCCAGGGACGCCGCGAAAACCAGCCCGAAAACCACTGCCAGCAGGCCGCGGTACGTCAGCCCCTGCAGGCGGGGGACGCGGTGCAGCACGGCCAGCACCGCAGCGGCGGCGGCAAATACCAGGGGCCACAGGATGAAGACCTGCCCCTGGATGGACAAGGACCAGAAGTGCTGCAGGGGGCTGGCACCGGCGTGGTCCTGCGCGTAGTAGTCCACGGACAAGTCGGCAAGGAGCCAGTTCTGGCGGTACAGCAGTGATGCCCAGGCCTGGTCGAGCACCTGCGGCCACCGCCCCTGCGGCAGGATTAGCCAGGTGCCGGCCAGCACTCCGAGGATCACTACGACGGCGGCGGGCAGCAGGCGCTTGAACAGGTGCAGCCAGTGCGCCAGGAGCCGGAAGGGGTTGCCTGACTCAGCTTTGCGGACAAAGGACAAAGTGAGCAGGAAAGCCGAAACGAGCAGGAAGATGTCCACTCCGCCGGAGACTCGGCCCAGCCAGACGTGGTATGCCACCACCATCAGGACAGCGAGGGCCCGGAGCCCCTGGACTTCGGGCCGGAAGGTGGGCTTACGTGGGCGGGGTGCGGTGCCTGTGCCCGGTTCGGGTGCCTTCGGGGTTTCCGTTACCGACACTAGAACCTCTCACAACGCCCGCCAACCAAAGCATCAAGCCTAACCAACGCCGTCTGCATCGGCTAATCAACGCTCCTGTTCAGACTATGCTGGCCCCAGTCGTGGAAGGGAGCGGACGTGGTTGTCCAGCTGCGGATTTGCGTGCCCGGGGAGCTGTCCGCCGTCACCGTGCAGACCTGCCGCGACCAGCGGGGAACGGCGGAAGTTGTGCTGGTTCCGGGCGCGGCCGTTGTTCCGCCGGGCGATGTCATTGAGGTGCTGATCGCACGGGAGGCAGTGGAGGAACTGCTTGAAAAGCTGGAAGTCCTGAAGGTCTCCGACGTGGGCTCCATAGCCATGAGCGCACCGGAATTCGTCCTTTCCAGGAATGCCGATCGCGCGGAACGGGCCGCCCCCGGGGACGGCGCGGACGCGGTGATCTGGGACGACGTGACGCGGCAGACCGGCGAAGACTCCCGGCTGACCTGGAACTTCCTTGCTTTCCTGGTGCTCGCAACCCAGCTCGCCGGCATCGGCATCGTGACAGATTCCCCCATTGCGATTGTCGGTGCCATGGCGGTGGGGCCTGAGTTCGGTCCGCTGGCCGCCCTCGCCGTCTCGCTTGTTACACGGAAGTGGAAGCTTGGACGCCGCGCCGCAGTTGCCCTGGGCATCGGCTTCCCCCTCGCCATGCTGCTGGCGGCACTGACGGCATGGCTTTCGGTTCCGCTCGGACTTTTTCCGCGCGATGCCCTGGACAAAGGCTCGGCCGTGGAGTTCATCTACCACCCCGGGCCGTATTCATTGATTGTTGCCGTGCTGGCGGGGATCGCCGGCATGCTGTCCATCATCGGCAGGCGTTCCGCAGCACTGATCGGCGTCTTCATCTCCGTAACCACGGTGCCGGCCGCAGGATATGTGGCCGTGGCTTTGGTGCTGGGGGAATACCAGAAGGCGGCCGGATCAGCGCTTCAACTGCTGCTCAACCTCGTGGGCATCGTGGTGGCCGCCGTCGCGGTTCTGCTTTTTTACCGGATGGTGACCAGGCGCCTGCCGGACCGGGTGGCACGGAGCCTGAAACGCCAGCGGAGCGGAACCCGGGGCCGCGCCTGATCCACGCCTCGGGGCTACGGTCGCAGCAGGGCGCGCAGGGCCTGGATGGTGTCCGCTTCCGCTGGGGCCTTATCGTCCCGGTAGCGCTTGACGCGGGCGAACCTCAGGGCGATCCCGCCGGGGTACCGCGGGGACTGCTGCACGCCGTCGATGGCTATTTCGACGACGGTGACCGGCTCAACCCAGACGGTGCCGGCCGTGCGCCGCACCTCAAGCTCCTGGAACCTCGCCGTCTGCCAGCGCAGCAGTTCGTCGGTGAGGCCCTTGAAGGTCTTGCCCACCATGACGTAGCCGCCGGGTTCGCCGAACTCCCCGGTGGGGTCAAGGGCACCCAGGTGCAGGTTGGAGAGCATTCCCGTGCGGCGTCCGGAGCCCCATTCGCAGGCGAGCACCACCAGGTCATACGTGTGGACCGGTTTCACCTTGACCCAGTTGGATCCGCGCCTGCCCGCGGCATAGGCGGATCCGATGGCCTTCACCACTACGCCCTCGTGGCCCGCGGCGAGTGCATCCTGCGACACGCGCTCGGCAACTGCGGGATCGGCAGTGACCTCCCCCGGGATCCGGCGTGCGGGTGCCACGCGCTCCAGGACATCGATGCGGGTGGCCAGCGGTTCGTCCAGCAGGTCACGTCCGTCGATGTGCAGCACGTCGAAAAACCAGGGATGCAGCAGCGTTTCCCGTACCGCGTCGGCGCCGAAGCGGGACATGGTCTCCTGGAAGGGGCGGGGCGCTCCGTCCTCATCCAGTGCGAGGGTTTCGCCGTCGAGGATCACGTCCTGCACGGGCAGCCCCCGGACCAGGTCAACCACCTCGGGAAGCCGATGGGTCACCTCCGCAAGGTTGCGGGTGTAGATGCGCACGTCATTGCCGGAGCGGTGCACCTGGATGCGGGCGCCGTCGAGCTTGTACTCCACCGAGGCCTCCCCTGTGGCTTCCAAAGCTGCCGCGGTGCTGCCGACGGTAGCAGCGAGCATCGGCTGCACCGGACGGCCCACCACGAGGCCGACGGCGTCAAGCTCGGCCGGAGTGCCGGTGAGCGCCAAGAGGGCGGTCCCGCCGAGGTCGCCGGAAAGCATCGCTGCCCGCCGCACGGCGGCGACGGGCCGGTCGGAGGCGCGGGCGACGGCGTCCGTCAGCACTCCTTCCAGGGCACCGGTGCGCAATTCCCCAAGCAGGACGCCGGCGATGAAGGACTGCTCCGGTTCGGTGGCGGCGGCCATGAGCGTCCCGAGGATGGCGGCCCGTTCCGCGCCCGACCCGCTGCCCGCTGTTGCCAGCAGCCGGTCCAGCGCTTCATCAAAATCTGCCACAGTGAGGCTGGGCTCCGCGGCTGGTTCTTCCTTGGCCGCCGCCACAGCGCTCCACCCCACGCCAACACGTCCCTGCCGGGGTTTGGCACTGAGCAAGCCCACCGCCGTCGGGATCTCCGCTGGCTCGAGGCGGCGCAGAAGGTGGGCCAGGGCATCAACTTTTGCCAGCCGGGACCGGGTTGATGCGACCTCTTTGGTGGTTTCCACGAGCTCAAGGAGCAGCATGGCACCCATCCTGCCACGGGCACTGGACGGGACACTGGACAGCGCCCCGGTGCTGCTCCACAATGGGCGCGTGGGGATCATCGTTGCGAACCTGTTCATCACCCTCGACGGCGTCTACCAGGCGCCCGGCGGCCGTGAAGAAGACCCGGAAGGCGAATTCGCTTTCGGCGGCTGGCAGGCACCGGTATCCGACGACGAAGCCGGCGCCTCGATAGCGGCCGAGATCAGCCGGATGGATGCCCTGCTGCTCGGCCGGAAGACCTATGAGATCTTTGCGGCGTACTGGCCCCACCAGTCCGGTGAGATCGCCGACGCCCTCAACCGGGTCCCCAAATTCGTTGTCTCCGGCACGCTCGCTAACCCCGTTTGGGCAGGCACCACTGTGCTGCCGGACGCCGCGGCGGCGGGCGGCCTCCGGGAAGAGTACGGGCAGATGCACATGTTTGGCAGCGGGGTCCTGATCCGGTCCCTCATGGCGGCAGGAGTGCTGGACCGGCTTCACCTCTGGCTGTACCCGGTGGTCCTGGGCCAGGGAAAGCGCCTGTTCGACGCCGGAACGGTGCCCTCCACCTTCACGCTGGCCGAACCGGCCCGCAGTTTTCCCAAGGGCGCGGTGTCGCTGGTGTACGAGCGCGCGGGAGGCGTGGAGACGCAGGAGATGCCCGCCGGCTGATTGCCCCCTGACACAGGCAGCAACGCAAAAGGCTGGCCCGGCAGATGCCGGACCAGCCTTTTCAGCGGCAAGCCGCCAGGGCGCAGCGTTAGTGGCTGTGGCCTGCGTGCTCGTCCTCTTCGGCCGGCTTCTCCACGACCAGGGTCTCGGTGGTGAGAACCAGGGCGGCGATGGAAGCCGCGTTGCGGAGGGCTGCACGGGTGACCTTGACGGGGTCGATGACGCCCGCGCCGATCAGGTCCTCGTACTCGCCGGACTTGGCGTTAAACCCGTTGTTGGTCTCGAGGTCTGCAACCTTGGAGGTGACGACGTAGCCGTCGAAACCAGCGTTCTGGGCGATCCAGCGCAGCGGCTGCACCAGTGCGCGGCGGACGATGCCCACAGCTGCGGCGGCGTCGCCTTCGAGTGCCTTGACGGATGCGTCCTCATCGAGTGCCTTGAGGGCGTGGATCAGGGCGGAGCCGCCGCCGGCAACGATGCCTTCTTCGAGGGCAGCGCGGGTGGAGGATACGGCGTCCTCGATGCGGTGCTTCTTTTCCTTCAGCTCAACCTCGGTGGCAGCGCCAACCTTGATCACGCCGATGCCGCCGGCCAACTTGGCCAGGCGCTCCTGGAGCTTTTCACGGTCCCAGTCGGAATCGGTGCGGGTCAGCTCGGCGCGCAGCTGGGCAACGCGTGCAGCTACGTCCTCGGCCGAACCGGCGCCGTCAACAATGGTGGTGTTGTCCTTGGTGACGGTGATGCGGCGGGCGGTACCCAGCACCTCCAGGCCCACGGAGTCCAGGCTGAGGCCCAGTTCCGGGGAGACAACCTGCGCACCGGTGAGGGTGGCGATGTCCTGCAGCATGGCCTTGCGGCGGTCGCCGAAGCCGGGAGCCTTGACGGCTACAACGTTCAGGGTGCCGCGGATGCGGTTGACGATCAGCGTGGACAGGGCCTCGCCCTCAACGTCCTCGGCGATGATGAACAGCGGCTTGGAGCTCTGCAGTGCCTTCTCGAGCAGCGGCAGGAATTCCTGGATCGAGGAGATCTTGCCCTGGTTGATCAGGATGAGCGCGTCCTCGAGGACTGCTTCCTGGCGCTCCGCGTCGGTGACGAAGTACGGGGACAGGTAGCCCTTGTCGAACTGCATGCCCTCGGTGAGGACCAGTTCGGTCTGGGTGGTGGAGGACTCTTCGATGGTGATGACGCCATCCTTGCCAACCTTGCCGAAGGCCTCGGCGAGCAGCTCGCCGATTTCGTCGCTCTGCGCCGAAATCGCGGCAACGTTGGCCACCTGGGTACCCTCGACCGGGCGGGCGTTTTCCAGCAGGCGGGCAGCCACGGCCTCAACCGCAACCTCGATGCCACGCTTGATCTGGCCGGGGGCAGCGCCGGCTGCAACGTTGCGCAGGCCTTCCTTGACCAGGGCCTGTGCCAGGACCGTGGCGGTGGTGGTGCCGTCGCCGGCAACGTCGTTGGTCTTGGTGGCTACTTCCTTGGCCAGCTGGGCGCCAAGGTTCTCGTAGGGATCGTCCAGCTCGACCTCGCGGGCGATGGTGACGCCGTCGTTCGTGATGGTGGGGGCACCCCACTTCTTGTCCAGGACGACGTTGCGGCCGCGGGGGCCGAGCGTCACCTTGACGGTGTTCGCGAGCTTATCGATGCCGGCCTCAAGGGACCGGCGGGCAGCGTCGTTAAACGCAAGCTGCTTTGCCATGGTTTTGTCCTTTCAAAGACAGAACCCCGCACCGCCGGCCAGCGTGAGCATGGCCGGCAGCACGGGGATCCGGAAGAGTTACTTGACGACGATTGCCAGGACGTCGCGGGCGGACAGCACGAGGTACTCGGTGCCGCCGGTCTTGACTTCGGTTCCGCCGTACTTGGAGTAGATGACGACGTCGCCAACGGCTACGTCAACGGGAACGCGGTTGCCATCTTCGAAGCGGCCGGGGCCTACGGCGACAACTTCGCCTTCCTGCGGCTTCTCCTGTGCGGAGTCCGGGATGACCAGGCCGGAAGCCGTGGTCTGCTCGGCTTCGAGCGGGCGGACAACAATACGATCCTCAAGAGGCTTAATAGAGACCGACACTCGGACCTCTCCTTTTCGTCAGCAAATTCGTGGACTGGAAAGCTTTCCGCCATAGCTGGCAAACCGTCGTCGCGGTGCCGGCAGCAGCCTGGCTGGCAGCTCTTCATGTATTAGCACCCTCCTAGGGAGAGTGCTAATGAAGACTCTATGTGCGGGTTAGCACTCGGTCAAGGTGAGTGCCAACGTTTCGTCATGGGCGTACGCCGTTTCGGGCTGGACGACGGCGCGCGGCCGGGCAAGCAGGGCCCCTGGCAGCCGGGCGGAAGAAGCACCGCCCCTGGCAGCCCAGTCGCTAACGGCCCAGGTCGTCGAAGTCCACGTCCTCGCCGCCGTCGGCGTCGCTGCCGCCCTGCCTCCGGCCCCGGTAGAGAACCCAGCCGGACACGGCTGCGGCGAGCAGCGCAGCAACGAGGAAGACAATGCTTCCCGCCCGCGCGCCGTCGTACAGCCCGCGGATGTCCCTGGACTCCTGGGTGTTGTCCTGGATGTCGTTGCCGCCCACCGAATAAACGGTGGCGTTGAACGTGTCCAGCAGGAAGATGATGACCAGCAGTGCGATGCAGACCACGGCCACCACCGCGGCGCCGATCAGGACGGGACGGGCGAACCTGGCCGGACCGCGGTCCCTCGATTCGTGGTCATCGGGCTCGCGGGGGGCTGCGCTCTCATCCATGGATTCAACACTATCCGCATCCCGGCGACGCGCTGCTCCACTAGGCTGGAACCCATGGCTCACGCTCCCCAGGACCAAATAGCACAGGACCAGATCGCACCGCTGTTGACCCCGGAAGGCTGGGATCTGCTGGCATCCCTGGGCCCCTACCGGGACGAAGACTCCTTCGAGCTCAACTCCGCGCTCCGGAAGGCCGGACATCCCGCAACGCTGGTGTCCGCCGTCCTGACCCAATCGCGGCTGCGCACCAAAGCGCAGGCCAAATTCGGCGAGTTCGCCCGCCAGATGCTGTTTACCCAGGCCGGCCTGGAACAGGCCACGCGCCTGAACGTCGCCGCGCACCACGCCCAGCGGTTCGCCGCTGCCGGGATCAGCCACGTGGCAGACCTGGGCTGCGGCCTCGGCGCGGATTCCCTTGCCATGGCCTCCCTCGACATCAATGTCACCGCCGTCGAAATGGACGAAACCACCGCCGCCTGCGCCACGGTGAACCTGATCCCGTTCCCCAACGCCACCGTGGTCCACGCTGACGCAGCTTCCGTTCCGCTGGACGGGGTGGACGGGGTCTGGCTGGATCCTGCCCGGCGGGTCACCTCCACCTCCGGCACCAAGCGGATCTGGGATCCCGAGGCGTTTTCGCCGCCGTTGTCCTTCGTGGAATCGCTCGCGGCGGCGGGCAAGGCAGTGGGCGTGAAAATGGGCCCGGGCATGCCGCATGAGTCCGTGCCCGCGGATTGCGAGGCCCAGTGGGTGTCGGTGGCCGGGGACGTCACAGAGGTGACCCTGTGGTTCAACGCCGTGCGGCGGCCGGGGGTTCGCCGCGCTGCCTTGGTCCTGGGACCACAGGCCCCCGCGGAGCTGACCAGCACCGAGGACTTCGGCGCCGGCCCATCCGCGCCGGTGGGACCCGTGGAGGGGTACCTGTACGAACCCGACGGCGCCGTGATCCGTGCCGGGCTGGTGGCGGACGTGGCGCTGCAGCTCGGCGGCCATCTGGTGGATGAACACATTGCCTACATCTGCGCTCCGGACCTCCTGGACACCCCGTTCGCCAGGGCCTACAAGGTCCTGCAGGTCATGCCCTACAACGTCAAGGCGCTCAAGGCATGGGTGAAGCAGGAGGGCATCACCGTGCTGGACATCAAGAAGCGCGGCACTGCAGTCACTCCGGAAGAGCTGCGGAAGCAGCTGCTGCCCGGCGGAAAGAATGCCAGGAAGGGCGGCAAAACGGCCACCCTGGTCCTGACCCGCATCGGCGAGGACCGGGTGGCCATCGTGGTGGAACCCGTCTAGCAGTACCTACTGGGCGCGCATGAACTCCTCGGCCGCCCGCACCTGGTCCGCGGTGGGCCGGACCCCCGTGTACAAAACAAACTGCTCGAGGGCCTGGATGGTGGCCACCTCGGCCCCGGTGATCACCGGTTTGCCCCCAGCACGGGCAGCGCGGATCAGCGGCGTCTCGGCGGGCAGCGCCACCACATCGAACACCAGGCGGGCCGCGTCGATGGCCCCGGCAGGAAAAGACAGGCTGTCAGCTTCCGCACCTCCCGCCATGCCGATGGGGGTGACGTTGATGATCAGGTCAGCCGGCCCGCCGTCGAGCGCCGCACGCCACTGGAACCCATACTGGTCCGCGAGCGCGCGCCCTGCGGCCTCGTTCCGGGCGATGACCGTAACGTTCTTGAAGCCGGCATCCCGGAGGGCGGCCACCGTGGCCTTGGCCATGCCGCCGGCGCCCTGGACCAGCACCGAATAGCCGGTGGGCACGTTGTTGGACGCCAGGAGCTGTTCGATGGCCGTGTAGTCGGTGTTGTAGGCCTTGAGGTGGCCGTCGGTGTTCACGATGGTGTTTACGGAGTCGATGGCCTTGGCGGACGGGTCCATCTCGTCCACCAGCGCGATAACGTCTTCTTTGTACGGCATGGAGATGGCACAGCCACGGATGCCCAGCCCGCGCACGCCTGCGATGGCCTGTTCCAGGTTGGTGGGCGCGAACGCCTTGTAGATCCAGTTCAGGTCCAGCTGCCCGTAAAGGTGGTTGTGGAACCGGGTCCCGTTGTTGCTGGGACGGGCCGAGAGCGAGATGCAGAGGGTCATGTCTTTATTCAGAATGGGCACCAGACTATTAAACCCGCGTTCCAGCCGGCGTGGGCGCCCGGGGAATCAGGGGCAGCCGGTTCCCGCCGGAAAAGGGCCGACGGCGGCGGGCAGCTTCCCCGGGGCAGGCGCCTTTCCTGCCAGCACGGCGGCCAGTGCGTCGAAGGCGGCGTCTGTACGGCCGTACAGTGCCACTTTCACCGGCGCGCCGGAGCCCTGGAGCAGCCAGGGAGCGTCGAGGGCAACAGCAATGTCCCCGCCCCCGGGCTTTCCGCCGAACCCAATGAGGTTGACCAGCGGCCCTGATCCCACCACGAGCCCGGCACGGGCTGCGGCGGCTTCGAACCGCTCCCGGTCCCCCGGTCCCCCGCCGGCCACGCGCACCGACCCGGGCACCAGCGGCCCGCTGCAGGGGCCGGCCACAACCGTAACGGCCGACGCCGAGACCTGGGCCGACAGGGCCGTGCCGCTTCCTGCCGGCGCACCTGCGCCGGCTGTTCCGGCTGGCGGGGTGGTCCGGGCATGCCAGACCATCATGGTGGCCACGCGCTGCGCTGCCTCATCCAGGCGTGCTGCGGGAAGGGTGCCGGCGGCCAGGGCCTGGACGATGGCGGCGTGTGCCTGCTCCACATCGGCAGGCATCAGCAGCAGGTCGGCGCCTGCGGCCAGCGCCTTCACCGCGGCGGCGCCGGCCGGGTACTGCTTGTCCACGGCGCCCATGTTGAGGGCGTCCGTCACGGCAACGCCTTTGAAGCCCAGGCCCCTGAGCGCTGCGTAGCTCGGGGCGGAGAGCGACGCCGGGACACCGGGTTCCAGCGCGGGCACGGCAATGTGCCCGGTCATGACGACCGGGAGGCCCGCAGCGACGGCAGCCTCGAAGGGTTTCCAGTCCCGGCCCCGGAGCACGTCGATGCCTGCCGGCTGGACGGGGAGGCTGAGGTGGGAATCCGCCGTCACCGAGCCGTGCCCGGGAAAGTGCTTGACAGTGGGGAGAATGCCGGCGTCCAGCATGCCCTGGGAGAAGGCGGTCCCCTGGACGGCCGCGGCGGCGGGGTCTGCAGACATGGAGCGCGCGCCGATGGTGGGGTCCGCTGGGCCGATGGTCACGTCCGTGTCCGGCGCGAAGTCGAGGTCGAAGCCCAGTGGCACCAGCTCACCCGCCAAGCTCTTGCCTGCCTTGCGCGTCAGGTCGGGGTTGCCGGCGGCACCGTAGCTCATGGGGGTGGGCCACTCTGTAAGCGGCGGCCCCAGGCGCGCCACGGCGCCGCCCTCCTGGTCCACGCTCATGATTCCTGGCCAGTGCCTGCCGTCGGCGGCCACGGCCTGCTGCAGCCGCTGGTTCACGGCGCCCATGGCGGCCACGTCCACCTTCCCCTGCGGGTCGCGTGGGACGTTGTCGCCCATGATGATGGACCCGGCCAGGTGCAGGCGCTGGATGAGCGCGGCGTGGGCTTCCACCTGGTTGCCCTTGAAGAACGGGAGCAGGACCTGCCCGGCCTTCTGCTCCGGCGACATCGCCGCCACGGCCGCTGCGGCGGCGTCCTGGTCGCGCTGCTCCGGTCCCCACCCCAAAGGCCGGGACCCCGGGTCAGGTGACGGGGTAGCCGGAGGAGGTGCCGGCGTCGTACGTGCTGATGCGGACGGGGACGCCCCGGTGGGCGTCGTGGAGGACGATGGCGGGGCGGCACTTGGCGACGCAGAACAGGAGGCCAGGGCCAGGACAGACAGGGCCAGGAGGAGGGGGAAGGATTTGGCAGGACTGTGACGCAGGGGGAACGGTGCCATCAATACGATGCTACCCCTGCACTAGACTTGAACCACCCGTTCGCCTGCCGGCACCAGCCTGTGAGCGGCATCAGCCAGCGGCAAACCGGACAGTAAGGAAACGTGTGAAGATCGACTTCGCGTCATCGAGGCAATCCACCCTCGGTGTTGAGTGGGAGCTTGCACTGGTGGACGGGAAGACGGGCGAGCTCGCTTCCGTGGCCAACCAGGTGCTCCGCGGCGTGGCATCCCGCCACCCGGAACTCAACGAAGACGACGAACATCCGCACATCAAGCAGGAACTGCTGCTGAACACGGTTGAGCTGGTCACCGGGATCTGCGAAACGGCAGCCGAGGCCAAGGAGGACCTCAGCAGGTCCGTCGCTGCCGTCCGGGAGATCACCGACCCCATGGGCGTGGAACTGTTCTGCGCCGGCAGCCACCCGTTCAGCCCGCCGCAGCTGCAGCCGGTGACGGACAAGGCCCGTTACGCAAAGCTCATCGACCGGACCCAGTGGTGGGGCCGGCAAATGGTCATTTACGGCGTCCATGTCCATGTGGGCCTGGACCGCCGGGAGAAAGCCCTGCCGGTCCTGGACGGCCTGGTCAACTACTTCCCGCACTTCCAGGCGCTCTCCGCGTCCAGCCCGTTCTGGGGCGGCGAGGATACCGGGTACGCCTCGCAGCGGGCCCTGATGTTCCAGCAGCTTCCCACGGCGGGGCTGCCCTTCCAGTTCACGTCCTGGGAAGAGTACGAGTCCTACGTGCAGGACATGTTCACCACGGGCGTCATCGACACGATCTCGGAAATCCGGTGGGACATCCGGCCCGTGCCCGCCCTGGGCACCATCGAGATGCGCATCTGCGACGGGCTGGCCACCCTGGAGGAAGTGGGTGCCATCGCGGCCCTCACCCAATGCCTGGTGGATGAGTTCTCCACCACCTTGGACAACGGCGGCACCATCCCCACCATGCCCCCGTGGCATGTGCAGGAGAACAAGTGGCGTGCTGCCCGGTACGGCCTGGACGCCATCATCATCCTGGACGCCGCGGGCAAGGAGCAGCTGGTCACGGACCACCTGCTGGAGACCCTGAACCGGATTGAGCCCGTGGCGGCCAATCTTCGCTGCTCCGACGAGCTGGCAGACGTCGAGAAGATCATCCGCCGCGGTGCCGGGTACCAGCGCCAGCGCCGCGTCGCTGAGGAAAACGGCGGAAACCTGCAGGCCGTGGTGCTGGACCTGGTCAAGCAGATGCGCAACGGCCCCACCGCCTGAGGTGCCCCGTGCCGAAAGGGGGCACATCCACGCGGACACGCCGCCCGCCGTCGTAATTTACGACGGCGATGCCCGCAAGTGAGACGGCTCGCCGGGCTGCCGGCCGTCAGGCCGGGAGCGACACCGAGGTGACGGGCAGTGAGGAGTCCGGGGCGAAGCCAATCCCGCTTGGCTCCGCACCGGCCATCACCAGCTGGGCGCCGAGGGCGGCCACCATGGCACCATTGTCGGTGCACAGGTCCAGCGGCGGAACGTGCAGCCGGATGCCGGCCGAGGCGCAGCGCTGACCCGTCAGTTCACGCAGGCGGGAGTTTGCCGCCACGCCGCCGCCCAGCAGGACATCCTTGATGCCGTGCTCGCGGCAGGCCAGGACCGCCTTGGACGAGATCACGTCCACCACAGCTTCCTGGAAGGCTGCGGCGATATCGGCCACCGGGATCTCTTCCCCACGGGCCTCGAACTGCTCCACGCACCGGGCCACCGCCGTCTTCAGCCCGCTGAAGGACCAGTCGTACCGGTGCGGGCCGGGTTCGTCGGCCGTGCCCATGTATTTGGGCTGGCTGAGGCCGCGAGGGAAGCGGATCGCCTTGGGGTTGCCGGTGCGGGCCATCCTGTCGATGGCCGGTCCGCCCGGGTAGCCGAGCCCCAGGATACGGGCCACCTTGTCGTAGGCCTCGCCCGCGGCGTCATCGATGGTGGAGCCCAGCAGTTCCACGTCGCTGGTGATGCTGTTGATCCGGAGAATCTCTGTGTGGCCGCCGGAGACCAGCAGGGCGCCCAGGTTCTCCGGCAGTTCCCGCCTGCGGCTGGTGGCGCGGTCGTCCAGGAGCCCCACACCCACATGGGCCACCAGGTGGTTGATGGCGTACAGCGGTTTTCCGGTGGCGACGGCGAGCGCCTTGGCAGCACACACCCCCACCATCAGCGCGCCGGCCAGTCCGGGCCCGGAGGTGACGGCGATGGCATCCACCTCGTCCAGGGTCACGCCGGCGTCCGCCAGTGCCTGTTCAAGGGTGGGGACGAACGCATCGAGGTGGGCGCGGGAAGCGATCTCGGGAATGACCCCGCCGAAGCGGACGTGCGCGTCCATGGAGGACGAGACGGTGTTGGTCAGGAGGGTGGTGCCGCGGACGAGACCGACGCCGGTTTCGTCGCAGGATGATTCAATCCCCAGCACCAGGGGCTGCGTACGGTTCATGCCTGGCCTGCTTCCGTTGCTTCGTGTCCTTCGGGGTGTGGCGCGGGCAGCTGGAGCCGCATGATCAGGGCGTCCACGCCGTCCCGGTAGTAGCGGGGACGGATGTGAATCTGTTCGAAGCCAAACCGGACGTAGAGCTGTTGCGCCCGCGGGTTGTCGGCGCGGACCTCGAGCAGGACGTCGGCGGCGCCGCGGCGCCGGGCCTCGTCGATCAGCTGGGTGAGGAGCCTGCTGCCGATGCCGCGGCCCTCGTAGTGGGGGACGACGGCGATGGTCTGGACGTCAGCGATGGGCTCGATGCACATCAGGCCGGCGTAGCCCACGATGCCATCGCGGGTCTCCGCCACCAGGTAGCGGCGGGTCTCCGGCTGGGAGAGCTCGTCCAGGAACATCTGCACGGGCCAAGCATCAATGGGGAAGAGCTGGTGTTCCAGTGCGCCGACGGCCGGCACATCGTCCAGTGTCATGTCGCGAACGGTGACGTCCGCCGCGTGTGGGCCCGGGGTGCTGCTCACAATGCCCGCTTCCGTGGTCCGGGGACCTGGGCGTCGGATTCGCGCAGGTACAGGGGGGTGGAGTCCAGCAGGGTGTTTCCGGATGCCAGCCGTGCCAGGGCGAACTGGCCAAGGTACAGGGCGTCCGGCTGCTCCCCGGCGAAATCCGGGTGGGTCTGGAGCACGCCGGCGTAGAGTCCCGCACCGGCGCCGAACGCAGGCAGGCCGGGGAGGTCTGAGGCGAACGTGACGTGGGGGCCGTCCTCCAGCACGGGCAGCTGACCATCCGCCAAGCTGTAGCGGGCCCAGTAGACCTCCTTGCGGCGGGCGTCCGTCACCACCAGGAATTCGGAGACGGCGGCGGTGGACTCGGCAACTTCCAGGGCCATCGCGTCCAGGCTGACTACCCCGTGCAGCGGCTTGCCCCACACGAATGCCAGGGTGCGGGCGGTGGCGATGCCGGAGCGCAGCCCGGTGAACGGGCCGGGACCAACGCCCACCACCAGGGCATCGATGTCCTGCCCTGTCACCCCCGCCGACGACAGCATGGAGTGGATCCCCGGGGCGAGCACCTCCGCGTGGCTGCGGGTGTCCTCGGTGGCGAAGCTGGCCAGCACGCTTTCCGGGGCATCATCGGTGACCAGCGCTGCGCTGGCGACGGCAGAGGTGTCGATAGCGAGGATCAGCACGCCGCTCCCCCGTCCGGGCCCGCGAGTTCGGGAACGGTTGTCCACCGGGGCCCGTAGCCGCGCATCACGATGGAGCGGGGCTCGTCGGTGTCTTCGCCATCGAAGTCCAGGCTCCCGGAGGTGCCCGTCGGGGTGCCGGACAGGCCGATTGCACGGTGCAGGTCGATTTCCAGCCGGCTGTCGCTCAGGTGCTCCACGCGCTCGTGGCCCCACTCCACCACCGTCACCGACGAATCCATGGTGTTTTCGAGGTCGATGTCGTCAATCTCCGCCGCCGAGCCCAGCCGGTAGGCGTCCACGTGCACCAGGTCCGGGCCGCCCGGACGCGGACCGTCCGGCAGGTTGGGATGGATCCGGACCAGGACGAACGTGGGCGAGATGATGCCCGGGCGGACGCCCAGGCCCTCGCCCAGCCCCTGGGTGAAGGTGGTTTTCCCGGCACCCAGCTCGCCGGACAGCACCAGCAGGTCCCCGGCCTGCAGCACCTCCGCCACGCGTGCGCCGATAGCGTGGGTCTGCTCCGCCGTCGTCGCGCTGAAGGTTTTTTCCCAGTTGGCGGGCAGTTCTTCGGGCGCGCTCATGCGGCTCCCGCCTTCCGGGGCACGCCCACCAGGCCCTGGCTGGTGTCCGCCGGCTCGTCTTCGTTGATGAAGCAGCGGGGAACGCGGGGGCTGATCCTGGTCACGACCTCGTAGTTGATGGTCCCGGCGGCGTGTGCCCAGTCGTCAGCTGTGGGTCCGCCATCGGCCCCGTTACCGAACAGCTCCGCCTCTGCCCCCTGCAGCGCCGCGCCGGATGCCTCCGGACCCAGGTCGATGACCATCTGGTCCATGGCGATCCGCCCCACCACGGGATAGGTCTTCCCGGCAACGCGGACGGGACCGCCGGTGGCAACGCGGGGGACGCCGTCGGCATAGCCGAGCGGAATGAGCGCCAGCGTGCTCGCTTCCCTGGTCCGGTAGTGCAGCCCGTAGGAGACGCCCTGGCCCTCGGGGACCTCCTTGCACTGCGACACCAGCGTGCGCAGCGTCATCGCGGGGCGGAGGCCCAGCTCTGCGGATGTCTGCCCCTCGAACGGGGAAAGCCCGTAGATACCCAGGCCCACGCGGACCATGTCAAAGTGGGTGTCCGGGCGGGAAAGGGTGGCAGGGGTGTTGGCAAGGTGCCGGACCTCAGGATCCACGCCCGCGTCCTCGGCGATAGCCAGGGCCTCCCGGAAAGCGGCCACCTGCTGGTCCGTTTCGGGCCGCTCCGGCTCGTCCGCCACGGCCAGGTGCGAGAAGATGCCCACCACGCGCAGCAGTCCCTGGTCCTGGTACTCCACGGCCTCCCCCACCAGGCGGTCCCAGGCTTCGGGAGTGGCGCCGTTGCGGCCCAGCCCGGTGTCCACCTTGAGGTGTATCCGTGCGGGGCGTTCCTGTTCGCGGGCCGCAGCCACGATGCGTTCCAGTTCCCAGCCCGAGCAGCCGATATCGACGCCGGCAGCCACGGCGGCGCCGAAGTTGCTGTCGGTGGTGTGGAGCCAGGCGAGGAGGGGTGCATCGATGCCGGCGGCGCGGAGCGAGAGGGCTTCGGAAATGTGCGCCACGCCGAGCCAGGACGCGCCGGCCTGCAGGGCGGCACGGGCCACGGGAACGGCGCCGTGTCCGTACGCGTCGGCCTTGACCACGGCCATGACTTTCGCGGGGGAAGCAGCGGCGGCAAGCCGGCGGACGTTGTGCCGGATCGCCTCCAGGTCGATCACGGCGGACCGCTCATGGCGGGGGTCCGGCCCGGGGGCAGCGCTGAATTCACCGGTTGTTGCGGGGTAGGTCACCTAATTGATTCTAGTGCGGGCACTTCGCGCCGAATAATCGGGGCACCGGGTGTTCCTCACGCGTCGGACAGGTGCGCGATGGTGGCTGCCGCCCGGCGCTGGGCGGCCAGCGGCACGTCCTCGATGATGTCAGCGAGGAACCCGAAGCGCCGCAGCCACTGGCTCATCTGCCGTTCCGGGCGGGCGTTGGCGCGCTTCCACCAGTCGGCGATGTCCCCCCAGCCAGGGGCCGCCAAAGAGCCGCCAACCTCCTGCACGGCCAGGGACGCGCACAGGTTGGCGAACCGCAGCCTGTCCCCCAGCGGCCAGCCGGCCAGGGTACCCACGATGAACGCCGCGTCGAAGCAGTCACCGGCTCCCGTGGGGTCATGTGCCTTCACCGGAAGCGACGGCACCCACTCTTCCTCCCCTGTTTCCGAGTCCACTGCCATGGCCCCCTGCGCCCCGAGGGTCACCACGGCCACCGGCACGCGGTCCGCCAATGCGTAAAGGGCACTCCACGGATTGTCCTTGCCGGTAAACGCCATGGCCTCTCGCTGGTTGGGCAGGAAGGCGTAGAAGTACTGCAGGTTTTCGAGCCGCACCGGCGCCCACTCCCCGCTGGGATCCCACCCCACGTCCCCGAACAGTTTGACGCCGGCAGCGTGCGCAGCCCGGGCCCATGGTTCCATCTCCAGGCCCACCTCTGTGATGCCGGCGAGCGTCCTGGGCGGATTTCCGATCAGCTCGGAGTTGGTCACCGGCGCTGCATGCCCATGGGTGACCATTGAGCGGTCCTGGTCCACGCAGAGGGACACGGTCACCGGAGAGTGCCAGCCCGGGACGCGGCGGGAGAGGCTGAGGTCCACATGTTCCTGGCCGGAGAGGATCTTCCAGTTGAAGTCACCGTAGCCGTCGTCCCCGAAAGCTGCGGCCAGCCCGGTGCGCAGCCCCAGCCTGGCGGCGGCAATGGCCTGGTTGGCTACCCCGCCGGGGCAGCTGCCCATGCCGTCGCTCCAGATTTCAGTGCCGGGTTCGGGCCCGTGCGGCAGGCCGGTGAAGATGATGTCCTGGAAAACGGTGCCGGCCAGCAGGAGATCGAATCCAGGTTCCACCGGAGATCGGACGGCGGACAGCGGATCGAAGGGGCGGGCTGGCATCGCGTCCATAGTGCGCACGATACGCCGCGGGACAGGACTCCGGTAGGGGCGTTGGAATTGTATAGACAAGCTGTCGGCGGCTGGTCCTAGACTGCATGCATGCGGCTTCTGATTGCCGGCGGCGGGGGTTTCCGGGTGCCGCTCATATACCGGGCATTGGTGTCCGGCCGCTTCTCCGGGCTGGTCAGCGAACTGGTTCTGCACGACGTCGATCCCGCCCGCCTTGATGCCGTCACCGCCGTGCTGCGCAGTATGCCTGCCGGCGCGGGAGCGCACCTTCCGGTGCACGCCACCTCAGATCTCTCCGCAGCCCTGTCCGGCGCCTCCATGGTCTTCGCCGCCATCCGGCCCGGAGGCACCGCGGGCCGGGTTGCGGATGAGAAGGTGGCGCAGGACCTCGGGCTGCTGGGACAGGAAACCACCGGGGCCGGCGGAATTTCATACGCTTTGCGGACCATTCCGCACATGCTGCACCTTGCCCGGCTGATGCGCGAATGCTGCCCGGACGCGTGGCTGATCAACTTCACCAATCCGGCCGGGATGGTCACCGAGGCATTGCTTCCCGTCCTGGGAGACCGGGTCATCGGGATCTGCGATTCCGCGGGCGGGCTGGTGCAGCGGGCAGCGCGTGCTGCGGGCGTGCCCTTGCCGGAGGGAAGGCTCGACGGCGTGGGCTACTACGGGCTGAACCACCTGGGCTGGGTGTACCGGCTGGAGTCCGGCGGACGGGACGCGCTGCCCGGCCTTTTGGCGGACGCCGGCGCCCTGCAGTCATTCGAGGAGGGCAGGCTCTTCCCGCAGCCATTCCTGGCCACGCTGGGCCTGCTGCCCAATGAGTACCTCTATTACTACTACCAGCGCGACGCCGCCCGCCGGGCGATGCGGGCCATGGCACAGACGCGGGGGGAAACCATCCACAGCCAGCAGCAGGAGCTGTATCCACGGCTGGCCGCCGCCGGCCGCGAAGCATACCGGCTGTGGGAGGAGGCCCGGTTGTCGAGGGAGGAGGGGTACCTGGCCGAGGCCCGGGGCGAGGGCGAGCGCCGGAACGAGGAGGACCTGGCCGGGGGTGGCTACGAACGGGTGGCGCTGGCCGCCATGCAGGCCCTGGCCGGCAGCGGCGGTACCCAACTGATCCTCAACACCCGGAACGCGCTGCCGGTGCCGCCGGCACCCGGGCCAACCGACGTTGCCCCTGCCCCTCTCCAACCCGCCATTCCCGGCCTGCCGGCGGACGCCGTCGTCGAGGTCCCCTGCACCGTCACCCAAACCGGCGCCGTGGCACTGCCCCAGCAGGCGCCGTCGGAACCGCAGTTGGGGCTGCTCCGGCGGGTCAAGGAGGTGGAGCGGTTCGTTGTCCTGGCCGCGGCCACCGGCAACCGTGACGCCGCCGTCCAAGCCTTCGCCCGGCACCCGCTCGTGGATTCGGCGGACCTGGCCGCGAAGCTGATGGCCGGTTATGAGCAGGCGTTCCCGGCTTTAGGGAAGATGTGGGAGGGCGGTGAGCGTTAGCGGAAGGAGTAGTGTTTTATCGAATGCGCACTGAGCCGGCTCCCCTGACACGCGCCGGCGGCCGGAAGGAGGTCCCGTGGCACTGATCCGCAGGGTCGCTTTGCTCTCCCTCCACACCTCCCCCATGGAACAGCCAGGTTCCGGTGACGCGGGCGGAATGAACGTTTACATCCGCGAGCTGGCCTCGGCGCTGGCGGAGGCAGGCGTTGAGGTAGAGATCTTCACGCGCGCCACCTCCGCCGACCAGCCCGTCGTCGAGCATCCCGATCCCGGCGTGTGCGTGCACAACGTCCTGGCGGGTCCGCCCAGGAAGATCCCCAAAGAGGAACTTCCCGGGCTGCTGCACGCCATGGTCGCCGAAATCGAGCAGATCCGCCGCCGCCAGCCGCACGGCCGGTACGACGTCATCCATTCGCACTATTGGGTGTCCGGGATCGCGGGGCTGGAGCTGTCCGAGCTGTGGGGCGTGCCGCTGGTGCACACCATGCACACCATGGCCAAGGTCAAGAACCTGCTGCTGGAGTCCGGTGAGCAGCCCGAGCCCCGGCGCCGCGAACTGGGCGAGCACCGAATCGTCGACGGCGCTGCCCGCCTGATCGCCAACACCAGCTCCGAGGCCGCCGAACTCGTGTCCCACTACGGCGCCACCTACGACCGGATCGACATCGCACCGCCGGGCGTGGACCTGGCCACGTTCACCCCGGCTTTCCGGGCACGGTCCAGGGCCGGGCACGACGTCAGCCCGGACACGTTCCACCTGGTGTTCGCCGGCCGCATCCAGCGGCTGAAAGGCCCCCAGGTCCTGGTCAAAGCCGCGGCGCTGCTGCGGAAACGCCGCCCGGACATCGACCTGCGCGTCACCATCCTTGGTGCGTTGAGCGGCAACAAGGAATTCAACCTCCGCTGCCTGGTGGCAGAGGCGGGAATGGACGACGTCGTCACGCAGCTTCCGCCCGTGAAGGCGCCGGAGCTTGCCTCCTGGTTCCGCGCGGCCGACGTCGTGGTGATGCCCTCCTTCAGCGAATCCTTCGGGCTCGTGGCACTAGAGGCCCAGGCCTGCGGCACGCCCGTGGTGGCCACCCGCGTGGGAGGACTTTCCCGCGCCATCTTCCACGGCCGGACCGGGCTCCTGGTGGACGGCCACCATGCTGCCGACTGGGCCGATGCCCTGGAGGCCCTGTACGACGACCCCGCCACCCGCGAAGACCTTGGCCGCGCCGCCGCCATCCGGGCCCAGAACTCCGGCTGGCAGCGCACTGCCGCCATCACGCTGGAAAGCTACCACGCCGCCGTCGACAACTTCGTAGGCCGACGCCTGGCACCGGCAGTTCCAGCTTCCTGACACTCCTCCGCCTGCCTTTTCCTTCGTCCCCAACCCTTCGTGCCCAGCCCGCGTGCTGTTAGCTTAGGGACAGATGCCGGCGCTGGCCCGTGCAGGAAAGGACAAGGATGTCTGCTCTCCCATCTGATCTTCAGATAGCCCGTGCTGCACGGATCCAACCGATCGCGGATATCGCGGCAGCCGCGGGAATCAACCCCGACGCCTTGGAGCTGTACGGGCGTTACAAGGCCAAGATCGACCCCGCACGCCTGGACGCCCCGCCTCCGGCCGGGAAGGTGGTGCTGGTATCGGCCATGTCCCCAACACCGGCCGGCGAAGGCAAATCCACCACCACGGTAGGGCTGGCAGACTCACTGGCCCGCGCCGGCCACAAGGTCATGATCGCCCTGCGGGAGCCGTCGCTTGGCCCGGTGCTGGGCATGAAGGGTGGTGCCACCGGCGGCGGCTATTCCCAGGTGCTCCCCATGGATGAGATCAACCTGCACTTCACCGGTGACTTCCATGCGATTACGTCGGCCAACAATGCCCTGATGGCCCTGGTGGACAACCACATCTACCAGGGGAACGCCCTGAATATCGACCCGCGGCGGATGACCTTCAAGCGGGTGCTGGACATGAATGACCGTGCCCTGCGGGAAGTGGTGATCGGCCTGGGCGGCCCTTCCCAGGGTGTCCCGCGCCAGGACGGGTTCGACATCACCGTGGCATCCGAAATCATGGCCGTTTTCTGCCTTGCGACGGATATTGCCGACCTTAGGGAGCGCCTGGGCCGGATCACCTTCGGCTACACCTACGACCGCACACCCGTCACGGTGGCGGACCTGGGAGTGCAGGGTGCCCTGACCCTGCTGCTGAAGGAAGCCATCAAACCGAACCTCGTGCAGACCATCGCGGGCACCCCCGCCCTGGTCCACGGCGGCCCGTTTGCCAACATAGCCCACGGCTGCAACTCCTTGATCGCCACCCAGACCGCCCGGCGGCTGGCAGACATTGTGGTGACCGAGGCGGGCTTCGGCGCCGACCTGGGGGCGGAGAAGTTCATGGACATCAAGGCCCGGGTCGGCGGCCTGGCACCCTCCGCTGTGGTGGTGGTGGCCACGGTGCGCGCGCTGAAGATGCAGGGCGGGCTGGCCAAGGCCGAGCTGACCCGGCCGGACCTGGCCGCGCTGGAAGCAGGGGTGGAGAACCTGCGCCGGCACATCCGCAACGTGGAGAAGTTCGGCGTGATCCCCGTGGTGGCCATCAACAAGTTCTCCTCCGATTCGCCCGAGGAACTGGACTGGCTGCTTGCCTGGTGTGCGGCTGAGGGTGTGCCGGCGGCCGTGGCGGATGTGTGGGGCCGGGGCGGCGGCGGGGACGGCGGTGACGAACTCGCGGCTTTGGTTGCCGAGGCGGTGGCCGGGCCGAACAGCTTCCGGCACCTCTACTCGCTGGGCCTCTCAATAGAGGACAAGATCCGGACGATTGTGCAGGAAATTTACGGCGCGGACGGTGTGGACTTCTCCGTCCCGGCCCTGAAGCGGCTCGCCGATATTGAGCGGAACGGATGGAGTTCGCTGCCAGTGTGCATGGCCAAGACGCAGTACTCCTTCACGGACGACGCCTCCCGGCTGGGCGCCCCCAAGGGCTTCACCATCCATGTCCGCGACCTGCTGCCCAAAACCGGCGCGGGCTTCATCGTGGCCCTGACGGGGGCGGTGATGACCATGCCGGGCCTGCCCCCGGTCCCGGCTGCGCTGCGAATGGACGTGGACGCGGACGGCAACCCCATCGGCCTCACTTAGCAACCCCCGCTCACCTCTGGCAGCCCTTCCAGCAACCCCCGCTCACCTCTGGCAGCCCTTCCAGCAACCCCCGCTCACCTCTGGACCGCTTAATGAGCGCCTGTGGATAACTTCCGACGGACGCCCACTGCTTGTATGAGAATGCAGTATGCGATCCCGCCCGCCTCTACCTGACCGCCTCGCCAGCAGTCCTTTTACGCTTGAGAATTCGAGGAGCGCAGGAGTCCAGCGCAGCCGCTTGCGACGCACAGATGTTCAGCACGTCAGCCGCGGACTCTACCGTCCGGCAGGCTGGGATTTCTGTCTGGCGGAGGCCGCCCGGCCTTGTCGGAAGCTACGCCCGGAGCCTGGATTTCACACGTGACAGCAGCGAGGCTCCGAGGCTCTCGCCTGCCCCCTTGGCTCTCCGACTCCAACGAGCTGCATATCAGCAAACCCACTGCCTTTCCCGGAGCCCGGAGAAGAGGAATCTACGGCCATCGAGTCATAGTGAAGCCTGGTGAGGTCGAGTTCGTCGAGGGGATATGGATCAGCACCAAGGCACGAACGTGGTTGGACATGGCACGGCAACTGCCTTTGAACGACTTGGTCGCTATGGGAGACGAACTCATCCGCATACCCCGCCCGGAACTTGAGGGCAGGGAGGGCGCATACTCAACAGTTGAGGACCTGCGGGGTTTGGTCGCCCGACATCCAAATCTTCAAGGCGTTGTTCGTGCCAGGCAAGCACTGGACCTGATGCGGGTCGGATCGGACTCTGCGCCAGAGACGTTCCTTCGATTAGCCATGCTGGACGCCGGCCTTCCCGAACCCGAGTTGCAGGTCGGGCTTCGCCCCGGGGATCCACGTGCGCCGTCCGCTGACCTCGGCTTCAGACAGCGAAAAGTTGCTGTCCAGTACGACGGCGGCCATCACCTGTTGGAACCGCAGCGGCTGAGTGATCGGCGCAGGGACAAGGCCTTTGAGGCGGCCGGTTGGACAGTCATCATTGTCGACAACTCGGATCAGGAAGATGGTTTCGCTGCCGCGATCAAGAAAATCAAAAGAGCTTTCAGGACGTCGGTGGCCGCCTCCACGGTGGCTTCTGGGTTCGCAGAGGAGCACTGACCCAGTAGGGAAGGCCCTGCGTGCCCGCCCAAGGTGAGCGGGCGATCCGGAAAAACATGCCAAAGGTGAGCGGGCGATCCGGAAAAACATGCCAAAGGTGAGCGGGCGATCCGGAAAAACATGCCAAAGGTGAGCGGGGGATTGCGAAAGGCAGGTCAAAAGTGAGCGGGCGTGTTAACGCGGGACGCTCCCCCACCCGGGCGGGTGAGGGAGCGTGCCGGATTTAGCGCTCTACGTCGCCGCGGATGAAGGCTTCGACCTTTTCGCGGGCGAGGTCGTCGTTGAACTGCTCCGGCGGGGACTTCATGAAGTAGCTGGAGGCGGAGAGCAGCGGGCCGCCGATGCCGCGGTCCAGGCCGATCTTGGCGGCGCGGATCGCGTCGATGATCACACCTGCGGAGTTCGGGGAATCCCAAACTTCCAGCTTGTACTCCAGCGACACCGGGGCGTCACCGAAGTTGCGGCCCTCCAGGCGGACAAACGCCCACTTGCGGTCATCGAGCCACTGGACGTAATCGGACGGGCCGATGTGCACGTCCTTGGCAGCCAGTTCGGCCTCCACGTTGGAGGTCACGGCCTGGGTCTTGGAGATCTTCTTGGACTCCAGCCGGTCACGCTCCAGCATGTTCTTGAAGTCCATGTTGCCGCCGACGTTCAACTGGTAGGTCCGGTCCAGGGTCACACCCCGGTCTTCGAACAGCTTGGCCATGACGCGGTGGGTGATGGTGGCGCCGATCTGGCTCTTGATGTCGTCCCCAACGATCGGAACACCAGCGGCGGTGAACTTGTCGGCCCATTCCTTGGTGCCGGCAATGAACACGGGCAGGGCGTTGACGAACGCGACGCCGGCATCGATCGCAGCCTGGGCGTAGAACTCGGCAGCCTCCTGTGAGCCGACCGGCAGGTAGCAGACCATGACGTCCACGCGGGCGTCCTTGAGCGCCTGGACAACGTCCACGGGCTCTTCGGTGGACTGCTCGATGGTCTCGAGGTAGTACTTGCCCAGGCCGTCCAGGGTGTGGCCGCGCTGGACGGTGACGCCGGTGGGCGGAACGTCGGCGATCTTGATGGTGTTGTTCTCGCTGGCAAGGATGGCATCGGAAAGGTCAACGCCGACCTTCTTGCCATCAACATCGAACGCAGCAACGAACTCAACGTCACCGACGTGGTACTGGCCGAACTCAACATGCATCAGGCCGGGGATGGTCTCGTTGGGGTCGGCATCCTTGTAGTACTGGACGCCCTGCACCAGCGAGGCGGCGCAGTTGCCGACGCCCACGATTGCAACACGGATGGGATGTGAAGACACAGAACTCCTTTGGGGACAAACGTCAGCCGGCCTGGTTGGCCTCCGAAGAACGGACGACGGCGGCCGGCTGGCATTGCGCCACACGGCGCTTTTTCATACTACCGAAGGAGCGGGACCGGGCGCTGTCACGCCCGGTCCCGCCCCGTAAAGAAAGCCAGCTCAGACGTTCTGCTTCCACAGGTTGATGTCTGATTCCACGGCGAATTCGTCGATTGCCGTGAGCTCCTCATCCGTGAAGTTGAGGTTGTTGATGGCGGACAGTGTGTCCTCCAACTGCCGGACGCTGGAGGCTCCCACCAGCGCCGAGGTGACAGGTGAACCCTTGGGCTGGTCCCGCAGGATCCAGGCGATGGCCATCTGGGCCAGGGACTGTCCGCGGCCCTCGGCGATCTTCCGCAGTCCGCGCACCCGGTCCAGCTTCTCCTCCGTAATGGAGTCCTCGGAGAGGAACCGCGCCTTGGCTGCACGGGAGTCCTCAGGGATGCCATGGAGGTAGCGGTCCGTGAGCATCCCCTGCGCCAGGGGCGAGAAGGCAATGGACCCGGCGCCCACCTGGTCAAGCACCTCGTACAGGTTCGGCGGGCCGTCCTCGGTCCAGCGGTTGAGCATGGAATAGCTGGGCTGGTGGATCAGCAGCGGCGTCCCGAGTTCCTTGAGGATCCGGGCGGCCTCGAGGGTCTGCTCCGGGGTGTAGGAGGAGATCCCCGCGTACAGGGCCTTCCCGGATCGCACGGCGTAGTCCAGGGCGCCCATGGTTTCCTCCATGGGCGTCTCGGGGTCCGGGCGGTGGCTGTAGAAGATGTCCACGTAATCCAGGCCCATCCGCTGCAGCGACTGGTCCAGGCTGGAGATCAGGTACTTGCGGGAACCCCATTCGCCGTACGGGCCGGGCCACATGTAGTAGCCGGCCTTTGTGGAGATGACCAGTTCGTCGCGGTAGGGCTTGAAGTCGTCCCGCAGGTGCCGGCCGAAGTTCGTTTCCGCGGATCCGTCCGGCGGGCCGTAGTTGTTGGCGAGGTCAAAGTGGTTGACGCCAAGGTCGAAGGCCCGGCGGAGGATGTCCCGCTGTTCATCGAAGCGCTTGTCGTCGCCGAAGTTGTGCCACAGGCCCAGGGAGATGGCCGGGAGTTTGAGCCCGCTGCGGCCTACACGGCGGTAGGGCATGGTTTCGTAGCGGTTGTCCGCTGCTGTATAGGTCATGCGTTCTGTCCCTCTTGATCGCTTTCAATGATCGCGGCACTCCAGGGCGCCATGGCCAGGGCCCCGCCGTCCAGCCCGGTCCCGTCGTCCGTAGCGAGCAGGACGCTGCCGGAGGCATCGTCCAGCCGGACCTTCGAGTCGGAGAAGTTCACCAGCACCTCGACGGAACCGCGCCGGAAGCGCAGCCAGCCGGCGTCGTCGTCGAACGACACCTCTGTCTCGCCGAACCCAAGCCCCGCCAGGTCAGGATGCGAGCGGCGGAGCGCTGTCAGCGACCGGTACAGCTCCAGGAGCCGCGCGTGGTCGCCCGTGGCGGCCTCGGCCCAGTCCAGCTTGGACCGGCGGAAGGTTTCCGGGTCCTGCGGGTCGGGTACGACGGCGGGATCCCACCCCATGCGCTCAAATTCCTTGATGCGGCCTTCCGCGGTGGCCTTCCCGAGCTCGGGTTCCGGGTGGGAGGTGAAGAACTGCCAGGGCGTGGAGGCCCCGTATTCCTCGCCCATGAACAGCATGGGCGTGAACGGGGAGGTCAGCGTGAGGACCGCGGCCACGGCCAACTGCCCGTAGGACAGCGACTGCGAGAGCCTGTCCCCCGTGGCTCGGTTGCCGATCTGGTCGTGGTTCTGGTTGCACACCACCAGCGCCGCCGGCTGGGCCAGCGAGGCGTTGATGGGCCTGCCATGGTGCCGGCCGCGGAAGCTGGAGTAGCTGCCGTCGTGCAGGAACCCGTCCTTCAGGACCTTGGCCAGCACGGCCAGGGACTCGAAGTCCGAGTAGTAGCCCGTGGTTTCGCCGCTGACGCTGACGTGCACGGCGTGATGGAAGTCGTCGCTCCACTGCCCTGCCAAGCCGTACCCGTTGACGTCCCGGGGATAGATCAGGCGGGGGTTGTTCAGGTCCGACTCCGCGATGAGGGTCTTGGGCAGCCCGGTTTCCGCCGCAACGGCATCGCCCAGGGCGCCAAGGTCCTCCAGGATGTGCACGGCCCGCTCGTCCCGCAGCGCGTGCACGGCGTCGAGCCGGAGCCCGTCCACGTGGTAATCGCGCAGCCACAGGGCGGCGTTGTCCAGGATGTATTCACGCACCACATCGGAGCCGGGCCCGTCCAGGTTCACCGAGTCGCCCCAGGTGTTGGCGTCGCCCTGCTTCAGGTACGGGCCGAACTTGGGGAGGTAATTGCCGCTTGGTCCCAGGTGGTTGTAGACCACGTCCTGGATGACGCCAAGGCCTGCGGCATGGGCAGCGTCGACGAACCGCTGGTACGCGGCCGGCCCGCCGTACCCTTCGTGCACGGTGTACCACTGGACGCCGTCGTAGCCCCAGTTGTGCGTTCCGTTGAAGCCGTTGACCGGCAGCAGTTCCACGAAATCGATGCCCAGGTCCACCAGGTAGCCCAGCTTGTCCACCGCAGCGTCCAGGGTTCCTTCAGGGGTGCAGGTGCCCACGTGGAGCTCGTAGATGACGGCCCCCTGCAGGTCCTTGCCGCGCCAGCCGGAATCCTGCCAGGCATAGGCGGCGGGATCGTAGGTGCGGGACTTTTCGTGGACGCCGGCGGGCAGGCGGCGGGACCGGGGGTCCGGGACAGGGGTGGTGTCCCCGTCCAGCAGGTAGCCGTAGTCCACGTCCCCGTCCGCCGGGGCGTCAGGTGCTGTCCACCACCCTTCGGAGCCGGGCGCCGTGTCCTTCTTCTGCATGGGGTATTGCCGGCCGCCAGCCAGCAAAACCACCGATGAAACGTCCGGCGCCCACACATCGAAGCGCTCGGGTCCTACGTTGACCAGGGTCATGCCTTTTCTCCATCCACGGGTACCAGCAGGGCCACCGGGTAGGTACCCAGGACGTCCGCCACCAAAACCTGGCCGGGTCCGTAGCCGGCTCCCGTGAGTTCGTCACGCATGGCAGTGGAAAGGTCGACGGCGGTGTCCCGCCATCCGCCGTCGGCCTGCAGTCCGGCGGGCAGCCGGGTGGCCAGCGTGAGGGCGCCGGAGGAAGCGTCGGTTCCGCGGCTGAACGCGAGCAGGTGTCCGGCGGCTGCGCCGGTTGCTGCCACCGGGGTGTAGCCCTGGAACAGGTCCGGACGGTCGCGGCGCAGGCGCAGGGCCCGAGAGGTGACCAGCAGCTTGCTGGCCTCTGTGCCCGCGTCCGGCAACGTGCCGGCGTCGAGCTTTGCCAGCTCCGCTTGCCGTGCACCGAAGTCCACGGGCCGGCGGTTGTCCGGGTCGGTGAGTGAGCGTTCCCAGAACTCGCTGCCCTGGTAAACGTCCGGCACGCCGGGCATGGTCAGCTGGACCAGCTTGGCGGAGACGGAGTTGGCGGCGGCAAAATCGTCGATGCGGGCGACGAAACCCTCAACCACCTTGGCGACCCTGGCGTCGTCGAAGACCGCATCCACGGCAGCTTTGACCTTGGACTCGAAGTCCTCGTTGGGATCGGTCCACTTGGTGGAATTGCCGGCCTCCCGGGCCGCTTTTTCCGCGTAGCCCTGGAGCCGTTCCCGGCTTGCCGGCCAGGCTCCGACGATCGCCTGCCACAGCAGGTTCTCGTAGGGTCCGTCCGGAATCGGCGCCAGCCCGCGGAGCGTCGCCAACGTTTCCGCCCACTCTTCCGGCAGCTCGGCCATGACCGAGATCCGCGCCCGGGCATCCTCGCTGCGTTTGGTGTCGTGGGTGGACAGGGTGGTCATGGACAGCGGCAGCTCCTGCTGGCGCCGCTGCATCCGCCGGTGGAATTCCTCCGGCGCCACGGCGAACTCGGTGGGCTCGGCGCCCACCTCGGTCAGGGTGCCCAGCCGGGTGTAGCGGTAGAACGCGGTGTCCTCCACGCCCTTGGCCATCACCATGCCGGAGGTCTGCTGGAACCGGATGGCGATGGGATTGGCAGGGTCCAGCAGCAGCGGCAGGAGGGTTCCCACGGGTACTTCCAGGTCCGGCCGGTGCGCGGCGGCCGACTCACAGGCCTCCTTGAGGACATCCGCGCCGATGGGCAGATAGGACCGGTAGACGGGGAAGGACGCGATGATCTCCGCGATGGCGTCGGCGGCTTGGTCCACGGTGATGCCGTAGGACTCGGGAACCAGCCGGGCCAGGCGCAGCACCTCGGAGCGCAGGATGCCGTCGGCGATCATGCGCTTGGTGCCGCGGATCATCTCTGCGTAGTCGGCCGGCTCAGGCGTTCCCCGCAGCGAGGCGTCCAGGGCGTCCAGGCCCTGCTGTCCTGCCGGGTCAACGAAGAGCCGGTCCACGTCCGCCAGTGCGTCATAGCCGGTGGTTCCTTCGCAGGCAAAGTCCTGCGGCAGCACCTCGCCGGGTTCAAGGATCTTCTCCACCAGGACGTAGGCCCCGCCGCTGAGGTCCTTGAGCCAGCGGAGGTAGCCGGCGGGATCAGCCAGCCCGTCCGGGTGGTCCACGCGGAGCCCGTCCACCAGGCCCTCGGTGAACCAGCGGCCCACCTCGGCATGGGCCTTCTCGAAGACGGAGGGCTCCTCCACGCGGATGCCGGCGAGCGTGGTGACCGCGAAGAAGCGCCGGTAGTTCAGTTCGGCATCCGCGCGGCGCCAGTCCATCAGCTGGTAGTGCTGGCGGCTGTGCACGTCCTGCGGGGAGTCGCCCTCGCTGTACGTACCCTCGGCCAGCGGGAAGCGGTGGTCGTAGTACCGGAGTTCGCCGTCCTTGATCTCCAGCTTGTCCAGGTCGGCATCCGAGCCCAGCATGGGCAGCCGGACCTTTCCGCCGCCCAGGTCCCAGTCGACGTCGAACGCTTCGGCGTAGGGCGATTCGCGGCCTTCCTTAAGCAGGGAGCACCACCAGGGGTTCTGGATCGGGGTGGCCACGCCCACGTGGTTGGGCACGATGTCCACCAGGACGCCCATGCCGTGCTCGCGGGCTGCCTTGGAGAGGGCCAACAGGCCTCCCGGACCGCCGCGGTCCGGATCCACGGCGGAGGGGTCGGTCACGTCGTAGCCGTGGTCCGAGCCCTTCTCCGCAGTGAGGATGGGCGACAGGTACACCCAGTCCACGCCAAGGTCCTTCAGGTACGGAACCGTGGCGGCGGCGTCAAACAGGGTGAAGCTGCTGCGGATCTGCAGCCGGTAAGTGGAGACCGGGGCCCTCATGCTTTCGTGTCCGCTTCGGCGCCCGTTGCCCTTGCCTCGCTGGCTTCGGCCGCCTTGGTCTGGGCGTCCACCATTTCCTCCTGGGCTTCCTCATGCTCGGCCATGGAGGCCAGCGAGGCCGCGGCGGACAGGTCCACTTCTTCCTCGGGGCCGGAGTAGGCGCGCAGCACCACCATTGACTTCGCCTCCAGGGTCAGTGTCGCTTTCGCCTTGAGGGGCTCGTAGGCGTCGGCCTGCTTGGCCGTATCGATGAGCACCTCCCAGTACTGCGAGTACTCGTCGGAGGGAAGGCAGAAGTCAACCACGTCGTCGTGCGCGTTGAACGCCATGATGAAGCTGTCATCGGTGATCCGGCGGCCGCGTGAATCCTGTTCCTGGATGCCGTCACCGTTGTAGAACACGCCGATGGTCCGGCCGAAGCCGCTCCCCCAGTCTTCCGGCAGCATTTCGGTGCCGTCAGTCTTCAGCCAGACAATGTCCGGCAGCTTTTCGCCTTCGCCACGGCGCACTGGGCGGCCGTCGAAGAAGCGGCTGCGGCGGAACGTGGGGTGGTCGTGCCGGAGCTTGTTGACGAAGGCAGTGAACTCCACCAGCGGCTGGTCCATGGCTTCCCAGTGGATCCAGCTGAGCTCGGAGTCCTGGCAGTAGGTGTTGTTGTTGCCCTGCTGGGTGCGGCCCAGCTCGTCGCCGTGCAGCAGCATGGGGACGCCCTGGGAGAGCAGCAGCGTGGCGATGAAGTTCCGCTGCTGGCGGGCCCGCAGGGTCAGGACGGTGTCGTCATCGGTGTCACCCTCCACGCCGCAGTTCCAGGACCGGTTGTGCGATTCGCCGTCGTTGTTGCCTTCGCCGTTGGCCTCATTGTGCTTCTCGTTGTAGGAGACCAGGTCCCGCATGGTGAAGCCGTCGTGGGCGGTGACGAAGTTGATGGACGCGACCGGGCGGCGGGCCGAGCTTTCGTACAGGTCGGCGGAGCCGGTGAGGCGTGACGCGAACTCGCCCAGGGTGGAGGGCTCGCCACGCCAGAAATCGCGGACGGTGTCGCGGTACTTGCCGTTCCATTCCGTCCACTGCGGCGGGAAGTTGCCCACCTGGTAGCCGCCGGGACCAACATCCCACGGCTCGGCGATCAGCTTGACCTGGGACACTACCGGGTCCTGCTGGATGAGTTCGAAGAAGGTGGAGAGCTTGTCCACATCGTAGAACTCACGGGCCAGGGTGGAGGCAAGGTCGAAGCGGAAGCCGTCCACGTGCATCTCGGTAACCCAGTAGCGCAGGGAATCCATGAGCAACTGCAGGGAGTGCGGGTGGCGGACGTTCAGCGAGTTGCCGGTACCCGTGTAGTCCATGTAGTGCTTGAGGTCGTTGTCCACCAGGCGGTAGTAGGCCTGGTTGTCGATGCCCTTGAAGGACAGCGTGGGGCCCAGGTGGTTGCCCTCCGCGGTGTGGTTGTAGACGACGTCGAGGATCACTTCAATGCCGGCGCGGTGCAGGTCGCGGACCATGGCCTTGAATTCCTGCACCTGGTGCCCCACATCGCCTGTTGCGCTGTAGCTGTTCTGCGGCGCGAAGAAACCGATGGTGTTGTAGCCCCAGTAGTTGTTGAGCCCCTTCTCCTCCAGGGTGCCGTCGTTGACGAACTGGTGGACGGGCATGAGCTCGATGGCGGTGACGCCAAGCTTCTTCATATGCTCGATGACCGCCGGGTGCGCCACGCCGGCATAGGTGCCGCGCTGCTCTTCGGGGATCTCCGGGTGCAGCTCGGTGAGGCCCTTGACGTGGGCTTCGTAGATGACCGACTGGTGGTACGGGATCTTCAGCTGGCGGTCGCCGTCCCATTCGAAGAACGGGTTGATGACCACGCCGTGCATAGTGTGCGGCGCGGAGTCGGCATCGTTGCGGGAATCGGGGTCGCCGAACTCGTAGGAGAACAGGGCAGGGTCCCAGTCGATCTGGCCCTGGATGGCCTTGGCGTAGGGGTCCATCAGCAGCTTGTTCGGGTTGAAGCGGTTGCCGCTTGCGGGGTCGTAGGGCCCGTGCACCCGGTAACCGTACTTCTGGCCTGGCTGGATGTGGGGCAGGTAGCAGTGCCACACGTAGCCGTCCACTTCAGTGAGCTCGATCCGGGTCTCGGTCAAGTCGTCGGCCAGGAGGCAGAGTTCGACCCGTTCCGCCCGTTCGCTGAACAGGGCGAAGTTGGTGCCGGTGCCGTCAAAGGTAGCTCCCAGCGGGTAGGCGTTTCCAGGCCAGACTTCCATCGTGCTCCTCATTATTTTGTCAGCAGCAGACGGCATTGGAACGCCCCTACTGCTGGTGCGAACTAATGCCTACCGTAGTGGTTGGCTGTGACTATTACGTTTCCAGGCTCCATAGTTACTAAGCATGCTGACTTTACCCCAGATTTCGGGTAGGGCGTCCGCGATTCCGCCAGCGGCGATCGGGCCGCCGGACACAGCCTCCGAGGCCGCCCGCCCCGCCTGGCCGTGCAGTGCAGCACCCAGCGCGGCGATGGCGCCCCACCGCCCGTCTGCATCGACGCCCAGATTACTGAAGCGGCCGACGTCGGACCCCGCCTGGGCAAGCAGCGCACCAATGACGCCGGCCAGCACGTCCCCGCTGCCGGCAGTGGCGAGCCAGGGCGTGCCGTCGGCCTGGCTGAAGGTGGCGCCCCAGGGTACGGCGACGAGGGTGGTGGCACCCTTGAGCAGGACGGTGGCGCCGGTGCGGTCAGCCGCGTGGCGGACGGCAGCGAGCGTGCCCGCTTCCACAGCTTCCCGGTCCTCACCGCGGCCGAGCCGCTGGAACAGGGAGGCGAGCTCCCCGGCGTGCGGCGTCAGCACCACGTGCGGGGCGAGGATGGCCGGCAGCGCGGGCAGCGCGCCGGCGTCGGCCACGACCGGAAGGTCCGACGCAATCGCGTCCCGTGCCCGGGTCAGCTGCTCATGATCCCGTGGCCCCATGCCCGAGCCCACCAGCCAGGCCTGCACGCGGTTTTCCGAAACGGTTCCCGTGCTGCAGACAACCTCGGGGCAGGACTGGCGGACCAGGCGGGCCACCGACGGCGGCCCGAGGTACCTGACCATGCCCACTCCGGCGGCCAGTGCGCCGCGGCATGCGAGGACGGCAGCGCCGGGGTAGTCCTCGGAGCCGGCCACCACGCCCAGCACGCCGCGGGAGTACTTCTGCGCCCGCCGGGCCGGGTGCGGCAGGAGCCGCGCCATGTCTGCATCCTCGAGGCGGCGCAGGGACGGCTGCGGCAGGTGCTCCTCAATCCCGATAGGCACCACCAGCACCCGGCCGGCAAAGTCTGCGCCGGGGTCGGCCAGCAGCCCGTTCTTCGCTCCCCCGAACGTCACGGTCAGGTCAGCCGGCAGGACGGGGGCGGCGGCCTCACCGGTGTCCGCATCGACGCCGCTGGGAAGATCGCAGGCCACCACAAGGCCGTGACGGTCTGCGTCCGCGACAGCCTTGACCAGGTCCGCGGCAATCCCCCGCAGCCCGCCCTTGGCGCCGGTCCCCAGTACCGCATCAATGACGACGTCGGCCCGGGCGGCTTCTGCACCCAGTTCCTGAAGTGCCGCTTCAGTGAGCCGCTGCACCCGGCCGCCCGCGCGCTCAAACGCGGCCAGGCCGGCCGGATGGGCCGCATCCCCGGTGAGGACCGCCGTCGTACGCATTCCGCGGGCCGCCAGGAAGGCACCGGCGAACAGGCCGTCGCCGCCGTTGTTGCCCTTGCCGGCCAGCACCAGCACCCGCGAACCGTTCAGCCGCGTGCCGCGGGACTTGAGTTCATTGACGACGGCGTTGGCCAGTCCGTGCGCGGCGCGCTGCATGAGCGCGTCCCCCTGTCCGGCGGCCAGGAGGGGTTCCTCTGCGGCCCGGACCTGCGTTCCGGTGTAGGCGCTGATCATGCGGCGGAAGCCTGGGTCAGCCCTCGGCCAGGACCGTGGCCGTGGCGATGCCGCCGTCGTGGCTGATGGAAAGGTGCCAGCGCTTGACGCCCTTGGCCTCGGCAACTGCAAGGACGGTCCCCTTCACCTGCACGGTGGGCCCGTTCCGGTCGAGGCCGATCCAGCAGTCCTGCCAGTTCATGCCGGCGGGCGCACCGAGGACCTTGGCCACCGCTTCCTTCGCGGCGAACCGGGCGGCCAGGGAGCGGGTGTTCAGCTCCCGCTCCGCGGGCACGAACAGGCGGTCCCTCAGGCCCGGCGTCCGTTCCAGCTGGCGGCCGAACCGCTCGATGTCTACTACGTCTACCCCAATGCCAACGATCATGGGTGCCATTCTACGGCGGCACTCCCGGCGGGAAGGCGACGCACGCCGGTCATTCGCCCTGTCCGCCATGAGCGGAAAAGCGTCACTTACAGGCTGATCGCACAGAGCGAGCCTTGAAAGCCCAGGGCCTCAGTGGCCGGGGAGGGCCAAAAGTTACGCAAACCCGCTCACCCCGAGGCGTTAACGTTTTTCCATTCGCTGGAGATAATGCCCTATGGACAACTCTACGGGCTCCCAGCCGCCACGGAGGAGAAGACCTTGGCGAACGGCTCTTAAAGGAATACTGATCGCACTGGCTGTGATCGCCACTCCGCTTCTTCTGTTCCAAGCCTCCTACGTGCTGGGAACGGCCCGGATGGTGTCCCTCGCCGACAAGCTCCACCCGTTGGCCGGGTGGGAACCGGATGGTGAAAACGTCAGCGGCGGCATCTTCTGCACCCCCGTCGCTGTTCCCTGTGACAGCATGTGGCGCCAGTACAGGACGCAGCAGCCGCCTGGGCCCGCCGATATTCGCAGAATAAGCGTTGAAGCAGGGTTGGGCGGGAAGGTGGCCGGGGACTGTGAAACGTCCCCTCTTCCGTCGAATGTCACCGGAATGTATGTGGCCTGCAGCGCAACCGGAGTGCTGGACGGCTACGACGTTGAGGTCCGGGTGCTGAAGTTGGCAGAGAACGACCCGGAACGGATCATCCAGTTCCGACTCAGCAGCATCAAAAACCGCTAGGCAAAACAGAAGCCCCAGGCCGTGGGGCCCGGGGCTTCAGCTGTCCTGCGGTGCGCCGGTTATGTGTGCCGGCTATTCGACGGTGACGCTCTTGGCGAGGTTGCGGGGCTGGTCCACGTCGTAGCCCTTGGCTGCGGCGAGTTCCGCGGCGAAGATCTGCAGCGGGACGGTGGTCAGCAGGGGCATCAGCAGGGTGGGCGTCTCGGGGACGTAGAAGACGTACTCGGCGTAGGCCTTCACTGCTTCGTCGCCTTCCTCGGCGATGACCAGGGTCCGGGCGCCGCGGGCACGGACTTCCTGGATGTTGGAGACCACCTTGGCGTGCAGCGAGTCACGCCCCCTCGGGGACGGGACGACGACGAACACGGGCTGGCCTTCATCGATCAGGGCGATGGGGCCGTGCTTGAGCTCACCGGCGGCGAACCCTTCGGCGTGGATGTACGCGATTTCCTTGAGCTTCAACGCGCCCTCGAGCGCCACGGGATAACCCACGTGCCGGCCCAGGAACAGCACCGACTTCTCGTTGGCCATGGACCGGGCCAGCTCGCGCAGCGGACCGGCGTTGTCCAGGATGGTCTGGATCTTCGCGGGGATCTTGTTCAGGTCCGCCAGGACGTCCTTGATCTGGCCCGAGAAGATGTTCCCGCGCAGCTGCGCCAGGTACAGGCCCAGCAGGTACGCGGCGGTGATCTGGGCCAGGAACGCCTTGGTGGAGGCCACCGCGATCTCCGGGCCGGCGTGCGTGTACAGCACGGCGTCGGATTCGCGCGGGATGGTGGAGCCGTTGGTGTTGCAGATCGAGATGGTCTTCGCACCCTGTTCCCGGGCGTACCGGACAGCCATCAGGGTGTCCATGGTCTCACCGGACTGGGAGATGGACACCACCAGGGTCTTCTCGTCCAGGATCGGATCCCGGTAACGGAACTCATGCGCGAGCTCCACCTCGGTGGGGATCCGGCACCAGTTCTCGATCGCGTACTTCGCCACCATGCCCGCATACGCGGCCGTGCCGCAGGCCAGCACGATGATCTTGTTGACCTGCTTCAGCAACTCCGGGTCGATCCGCAGCTCATCCAGGGTCAGCTTGCCGTCCAGGTCCGACCGGCCCAGCAGGGTCTGCGCCACGGCATCGGGCTGGTCATTGATTTCCTTCTCCATGAACGAGGAGAACCCGCCCTTTTCCGCCGACGCCGGGTCCCAGTCCACGTGGTATTCCTTGCCCTGGGCCGGGTTGCCGTAAAAATCGGTGATGGTCACGCTGTCAGCGGTGATCGTGACGATCTGGTCCTGGCCCAGCTCCACCGCGCGGCGGGTGTAATCAATGAACCCGGACACGTCCGAGCCCAGGAAGTTCTCCCCCTCGCCCAGGCCCACCACCAGCGGTGAGTTACGCCGGGCAGCGACGACGACGTCGGGCTGGTCCGCGTGCACGGCCAGCAGCGTGAAGGCACCCTCAAGGCGCTGGCACGCCAGCTCCATGGCCCGGGTCAGGCCCCCGTTGGCCGGGTCCCCGCCCAGCTGGTTGCGCAGGATGTCAGCCAGCAGCGCCGCGGCGACCTCCGTGTCCGTTTCGGACAGGAACGTCACGCCCTTTTCCAGCAGCTCGAGCTTGAGCTCGGCGAAGTTTTCAATGATGCCGTTGTGGATCACGGCGAGCTTGCCGCCGTCGGCCAGGTGCGGGTGCGCGTTGCGGTCCGTCGGGCCGCCGTGCGTGGCCCACCGCGTGTGGCCAATACCGGTCAGGGTCTCCGGCAGCGGGTGGGCTTCCAACTCACCGATCAGGTTGCTCAGCTTCCCGGACTTCTTCCGCGACTCAATAGCCCCCTGGGACACCACAGCCACACCGGCAGAGTCATAACCGCGGTACTCCAGACGCCGCAGCCCCTCAAGGACAACATCCAACGCACTGTGACCATTAATTGCACCGTCAACCGAACGGCCTACGTAACCCACGATTCCACACATAGGCACAAGACTATCGGCAGCGTGCCACTTGCATTAAACCGGAGGGCTGCCGGGCAGTGCCTCCGTGACGGGCGCCGCCGCACTGAGCAGGGGCGTCATTTCGCGATGGGCCGGGCGCGGGGCAGAATCTTTACCGTGACTTCGCAACGCAATGAAGCGAACGGGGAGGGTGCCTCGCCGTTCGTGGAGCTGGACAGGCAAACCTGGTCCCGGCTCGCAGCCCAGATGGAACAGCCCCTTAATGAAGAGGATGTGCTGCGCCTTCGCGGGCTCGGCGACCCCCTGGACATTATTGAAGTCCGGGATGTCTACCTGCCGTTGTCACGGCTCCTGCACCTGTATGTGGAAGCTGCCGGGCAGCTGCACGCGGCCACCACCACGTTCCTGGGCGAGCAGACCCAGCGCACCCCCTTCGTGATCGGCGTGGCGGGCTCGGTTGCCGTGGGAAAGTCCACCATCGCCCGCGTGCTCCGTGAGATGCTGCGCCGCTGGCCGGGCACCCCCAACGTTGAGCTGATCACCACGGACGGGTTCCTCTACCCCCTGGCTGAGCTCAAGCGCCGGCAACTGCTGGACCGGAAGGGTTTCCCGGAGTCCTACGACCGGCGGGCGCTGCTGCGCTTCGTGAGCGAGATCAAGGGCGGCGCCGAGGAAGTGCGCGCGCCGTGGTACTCCCACGTCACCTACGACATCGTGCCCGGCAAGGAAGTGGTGGTCCGCCGCCCGGATGTGCTCATCGTGGAGGGCCTGAACGTGCTGGCCCCCGCCCGCCCCCGGCACGACGGCCGCCAGGGCCTGGCACTGAGCGACTTCTTTGACTTCTCCATCTACGTGGACGCCAAGACCTCCTACATCGAGGAGTGGTACGTGGACCGGTTCCGGAAGCTGCGGAGCACGGCGTTCGCGCAGCCGGAGTCCTACTTCCACCGCTACGCCACCCTGTCCGACGAGGAGGCCGAGAGTACCGCCAGGGACATCTGGAAGCGGATCAACGAGCCCAACTTGGAGGAGAACGTGCTGCCCACGCGCGGCCGTGCCCAGCTGGTGCTGACCAAAGAGGCGGACCACTCCATCCGCCGCATGCTGCTCCGGAAGGTGTAGCACAGGTGTGCTACGATTGCGGTTCCACCAGCCGGCGCAGCTTCACGCGCTTCCTCGCGGCGGGGGCCGGACTGACCGTCCTGGCTGCCTGCACACCTGAGGCACCCAAGGCGGCGGCGCCGTCGTCCGCTGTTCCTTCCCCTTCCCCCTCACCGGCAGCCGTCACGGCGTCAGCGGTCCCGACGGCGGAAACGGTCCCGACGGCGGAAACGGCCACGGCGGCCGGGTCGCCGGCGGCGCCGTCCCCCACGCCGTCGGCATCGGCAACGTTGGCGCGGCAGTTTTCGCTCGATGATCCGGCAAGCCCCTGGGTCATCGTGAACAAGCACCGGCCGCTGAAGCCGGCGGACTATGTGCCGGCCGATCTGGCGCGTCCCGCCGTCGCCATCTCCGCCGCAGGTGAGGCGGCGCTGCTGAACAGCACGACGGCGGCGGCTGCTGAGGCGATGTTCGCGGCGGCCGCGCGGGACGGTGTGGCGATGGTGCTGGCCAGCGGCTACCGCTCGTACAACACGCAGGTAACCACCTACAACGGCTACGTCGCGGCGCGCGGACAGGCCGACGCCGACACGGCCAGCGCGCGGCCCGGCCACTCAGAGCACCAGACCGGGTGGGCGTTCGACATCGGCGACGGCGGGGGTGCGTGCAGCTTCCAGCCGTGCTTCGCGGAGCAGCCAGCTGCCACCTGGGCAAAGGAGAACGGGCACCGGTTCGGGTTCGTGGTGCGGTATCCGTGGATGCTGCACCCCATCACGGGGTACTACTACGAGCCGTGGCACCTGCGGTACGTGGGGGTGGAGGCGGCCACGGACATGCTGAACCGCGGCATCGGCACGCTGGAGGAATACTTCGGCCTGGAAGCGGCACCGGCGTACCTGTAATCCGGGTGCGCTAGGTTGGTTCCCATGCTTAGTGGATTCAAGAACTTCATTATGAAGGGCAATGTTGTTGACCTTGCCGTGGCTGTCGTCATGGGTACCGCGTTCGGAGCAGTGGTCACGGCGCTGGTGAACAAGGTGCTGATGCCCTTCGTCTCAGGCCTGGTGGGGGCTCCTAACTTTGACAGCTTCGCCCGCGTGGAACTGAACGGGAACGCCATCGAATTCGGGGTGCTGCTGACCGCCCTGGTGAACTTCCTGCTGATCGCAGCAGCCATCTACTTTGTGGTGGTGATGCCGATGAACATCATGATCGAGCGCCGCAACCGACGCCTGGGGATCAACAAGGATGTCAAGAAGGACGCTGCCGAGGACCCGCAGGTTGCGCTGCTGACCGAGATCCGGGACGCGCTGAAGGACCGCGCTATCTGAGTTTTTCCAAATGCAAGTGGCCCGTCTCCCTGTTGGGAGGCGGGCCACTTTTCTTGCTGTGCCTAGTTTGAGGCGAGTTCCAGTGCGAGCTCGGTCCGGACCACTTGGGCCAGGTGTTCGGCGATGGACTGGGCAGTCTCTTCGTCGGCGGCCTCTACCATCACTCGGACCACGGGCTCGGTGCCGGAGGGACGGAGCAGGACGCGGCCGGTGTCGCCGAGGGCGGCTTCCGCCGCGGCCACGGCCTGGGCCAGGACATCGCTGCTGCTCACGCGGCTGCGGTCCACGCCTTTGACGTTGATTAGCACCTGCGGGAGCTTGGTCATGACGGTGGCGAGCTCCTTGAGCGGCTTGCCGGTCAGGGCCACCTGAGCGGCAAGCTGGAGTCCGGTGAGGAGGCCGTCGCCGGTGGTGGCGTGGTCGGAAAAGATCACGTGGCCTGACTGCTCGCCGCCCAGGTTGTAGCCGCCGTCGCGCATGCCTTCAAGGACGTACCTGTCCCCCACGGCGGTCTCCACGATGGTGATGCCGGCATCGCGGAGGGCGATCTTGAGTCCCAGGTTGCTCATGACGGTGGCCACCAGGACGTCGTCCTTGAGTCTGCCGGACTTCTTGAGTGCTACGGCAAGGATGGCCATGATCTGGTCGCCGTCCACCTCGGTGCCCTCATGGTCCACGGCCAGGCAGCGGTCAGCGTCCCCGTCGTGGGCGATGCCCAGGTTGGCGCCGTACTTGACCACTGCTTCCTTGAGGGGGCCCAGATGAGTGGAGCCCACGCCGTCGTTGATGTTCAGGCCGTCAGGGTCGGCGCCGATGACGATGACGTCGGCGCCGGCGTCCTTGAAAAGCTGGGGCGAGCAGCCGCTGGCGGCACCGTTGGCGCAGTCCAGTACCACCCGGAGGCCGTCCAGGCGGTGCGGGAGGGTGCGGAGCAGGTGGACGATGTAGCGGTCCTCCGCGTCGGAGAAGCGCTGGATGCGTCCGACGTCGGGCCCGGTGGGGCGGACGGCTTCCTTGCCCATCTGGGCTTCAATGGCGTCCTCGACGTCGTCCGGCAGCTTCTGGCCGCCGCGGGCGAAGAACTTGATGCCGTTGTCCGGCGCCGGGTTGTGGGAGGCGGAGATCATGACGCCGAAGTCGGCGTCGAGGTCCGCGACCAGGTAGGCGGCGGCGGGGGTGGGGAGGACGCCGGCGTCATAGACGTCGATGCCGGAGCTGGAGAGCCCGGCCTCCACGGCGGCGGCAATGAATTCACCGCTGGCGCGCGGGTCACGGGCCAGCACAGCGCGTGGCCGGGAGCCGTTGGAGTTGCGGTCGTGGCCAAGCACGACGGCGGCCGCCTGGGCCAGCTGCAGGGCCAGTTCTGCTGTCAGCAGGCCGTTGGCCAGCCCCCGGACACCATCAGTTCCAAATAATCTAGACACCGGTCAAGTGTAGAGGATAGCTCCGACTCCGGTCCGCGACTATGAGTCGCATCCGACGAACCTGTACAGCACCGCGGGCCCTTGCTGGTCGACTTTAACAAATTCCTTCGAGCCATCGGGGACTTTTAGTCCCGGAAAATCATCGACTTCCTTGCGTTTCGGGTCAATGTACTGTCCGCCCAGATCCAAGAGGAATTGAATGTGTTCCCTTTCGGCTGCCTGGCACACTTCGGACCCTGGCTTTGCCTGATTCAGCTCCCGCGCCGCCAGTAAGCGATCAGGATTAGAACCCGTGTAAGCGTGTGCGAAGAGCACGCGTCGGTCGGCAATAGCGTAGGCAGTTGAACTTCCATCCCATGGGTTGTTGGCGATGACTGCATCTTGGGGGACGTTCAGCCTTAGTCGGTTCATTAACTCAAGCTCATCGGGACTCAGCAGCGGCGAGGTGACACCAAAGGAGTAGGTGCGTTCCCGGCCAGGCGCGGTCTCAGAGTTTGTTGGCCATATGACGAGGGATACCCCTAAGGCTGCTACACCGACGGGAACGATCCACCTGATCCTGAACTTAACCAGACCTTCGAAGATCGACGCACAGGTTGCCCCAACAAACACGGCCCAAAACATTGGCAAGAGGGCAGCAAGACGTGGTGGATCGCCATACCACGCTCCGATGATGATTTCACGCACTAGAGGAATTGGAACCACCGCTGCGACGAGGTAAAGGACAACGGCACCTAAATACGATGCCAAGAACCAGCGGTCACTCCGCCTGAATACGAACAGAACCGTTCCTACCAGGGTTAGAGCAGCTAGGGCCCACGCCACCTGCCCGTGGGTGGGCGCGGTCAGAAGAACACTCCCTACGCCAGCCGGCAGCGTATCGATTGGATCCCAGGTTGTAGTCCAGGGACGGACTGCAGCCCAAATGATAAGACCGGCCGCAAACGCAGTAAGCCAAAGCGCAGTCCACCGGAGGTAGCCAAAGGCGTCGGAGTGTCTCCTTCGGAGCTGAACAAAAGAGCGCCCGGCAGCCATAGCGGCGAAGAAGGCTGACAGTCCGACGAGTGCCACCAACCCTGACATATGTGTGCAAACGAGTCCGGGAAGCGCCAGGGCCAGCGTGACCGAAGCCAGGGGCCACGGCATTGGCGTATTTTTTCCGAATCTCCATGTTGTTGCCAACACCGCAACAACGGGCGGAAGAAGAGTCAGAGCAAGCATGTAGGGAAACAGGGGACCGAAATCGCTTTTCTGGCTCTGCATCACGGTGAACGGAAACGCGAAGAAGCCCGCGCTGGATATGGCAGCAGCCAGGAGTGCTACGGGCTTCGGCCCGATGACCATGTAGACAAAGAGGAGAACCCCGAGCGGCCAAGCAACGGCGACAATCGCGAGATTAAGGGCATTGGCTGCTTGAACCACCGGCAACGAGGCCGCTTGTGCGGTCAGAGCCGCCAATGCATGCCAAATCTGGGGATAGAACCCGGACGACTCACCCATCAGCGCCTGAACTGAGAAGGGCGAGCCGTCGCCTGAATCGAGGATCTGTTGAACAAAATTGACATGGAACGGGGTATCAATGCCCTGATTTATGTTGCCAGGGTGTTCCACAATTTGGATATAACGAGCTGTCAGCAGCAGCGCGCCCGCCAGGAGCGCCGCAACGTAAGGGCCGCCGAGAGTTTGTCCCTCTGGCCGCCAACCGAACCTGTCTGGCCACCGCTTGCGCGCCATCCGGACCACAACGAAAAGGATTCCAGCCGTCACCGCGGCCGAGGCTGTGAAGGTTCCCAAGTTCCAAGGGATTCCCAACCACTTGAGGACCAATGTCGATCCTGCAACAAGAGTCGTCGTCAGAACGGGCGCGAGTGAAACCAGCCAGATATGCCGAAAGCCCAGCACCCATGCCAAGAGGAGCCCCGGAGCTACTAAGACAGCGACCGCCCACGCAAGGCCTGGCAGTGCAATAAACCACTCCATCAAGGATTCCCCAAGTTTTCCCTCAGTAATTGCCTAAGATCCGGCCCCGCGCTAGCGAGTCTGCCACACGCGTCTATAGCATACACAGCATGGAACTTAGCCATGGGGGCCTGGCGCTTGAAATTGTTGTACCGGTTTTCAATGAGGAATCAGTACTCGAAAAGAGCATCACAGAGCTTGCGAATTACCTAAAAGCGGAAATGCCGGCATCTTGGCAAATAACCATTGCTGACAACGCCAGTACAGACAACACACGGGCTATCGCCACGCGCTTGGCCGAGACAATGACTCACGTTGCATATAGACGCCTGGAGGTTAAGGGTCGAGGTCGTGCCCTTCGTGATGCGTGGAACTCCTCGAAAGCAGAAGTCTTGGCGTACGTTGACGTCGACCTCTCGACGGATCTTGCCGCCTTGCCGCCGTTGGTGGCACCCCTTCTGTCCGGTCACTCGGACATCTCCATCGGCACAAGACTTGGACAAAGTTCCCGTGTCAGCCGAGGCCCGAAGCGGGAGTTCATTTCGCGTTCCTATAATTTCTTGTTGAAGCGCACAATGCAGGTTCGCTTCTCCGACGCGCAATGCGGGTTTAAAGCCATCCGCGCAGAGGTGGCCAAAAGGCTCCTCCCGCACGTCGAGGACAATGGCTGGTTTTTTGATACCGAATTGCTGATTATCGCGGAACGCTCGGGTCTGCGGATTCATGAGATACCAGTTGACTGGGTCGATGACCCGGACAGCACAGTGGACATCCGACAGACAGCTATCGACGATATCCGCGGATTGATGCGCGTCGCAAGATCCTTAGTTAGGGGCTCGATACCCCTCCAAGCGATATACGCAGAACTTGGACGTCGTCCCATTGTCCCGCAATCGCGGCCAAGCTTCTTCGGCCAGGTTATCCGGTTCGGCATGGTGGGAGGAATTTCCACTGTGGCCTTCGCCCTGCTTTATCTACTCTTGCAGGGGCCGTTCGGAGCTCAGCAAGCAAACTTCTTGGCCCTGCTCGTAACAGCTGTAGCTAATACCGCTGCAAACCGGCGCTTCACCTTTGGTATCAACGGCCCTGAAAGGCTGTTCACCCAGCAATTTCAAGGGCTCGTTGTGTTTGGATTGGCTTGGTCGATCACATCATCGTCACTACTGGTCCTGCATGCCTTAGCTCCGGACTCTTCCTCTACGATGGAGCTCATGACCCTGACTGCTGCGAACATCCTTGCCACGCTCATGCGGTTTGTCCTGCTGCGGATCTGGGTATTCCGAGTCCGTAAGTCAGAGAGCGCGGCACAAGCCGAACTTTCCCGTATGAGATTGGCGCGCGCCGTTTGAAGGCAGCGACCGACGGCCCCCTGGAGTCCCCTGAATCTACAAGTCAGATAGCTTTGCCTTTAAGGCGTGTGGCGACGCGGTCCGGCCGAATCATTGGACGTAGGACCGAAAGCTGGGCCGTCTGGGCGCTGCTAGCACTAACAAGCCTTCTATACAGTTGGGGCTTAGACCGGAACGGCTGGGCGAACTCGTATTATTCGGCAGCCGCGATGGCAGGTTCACGCGATTGGACGGCTTTCTTTTTCTCGTCGTCGGACCCGGGCAACGCCATAAGCGTCGACAAGCCTCCACTTAGTCTTTGGGTCATGGCAGCCTCTGTTCGGGCGTTCGGCCTAAATCCTTGGAGCATCCTGGTTCCACAGGCGCTGATGGGTGTAGCAAGTGTCTATTTGCTGTACCGCATGGTCAGGACTCATGCCAGCTCAGCCGCCGGCATTCTTGCTGCTGCAGCTCTAGCAATAACTCCTGTCGCGACGGTGATGTTTCGTTACAACAATCCCGATGCACTGCTCACCTTGCTGATGATCGGTGCTGCCTATGCAACGCTGGAGTCTATTCGTCACGGTTCCCTTCGGTGGCTCCTGGTGGCGGGCGTATTAACTGGGGCAGCCCTCCTAACGAAACAGCTCCAAATCGCGCTCATACTGCCTGCCATTGCTGGGACCTACCTTGCCTTCGCCACCGGACCGTTGGCAAAGCGCCTGCTGCATCTTGCAGCCGCCCTACTTACAGCAGCGGTTGTGGGGGGATGGTGGTTCGTTGTCGTGCAACTGACCCCCGCGTCCAATCGTCCCTTTGTCGGTGGGTCGCGTCACAACAGCGCAGTGGAGTTGACTCTCGGCTACAACGGGGTGGATAGACTCACCGGCGAGGATGCCAGCCGCACGCTGTCCCCGGCAGCCGCAGACTTAGCCGACAAACTTGACCCTGGATTTCAGCGTTTTCTCCAGCCGCAATTCTCGGGGCAGTTCGGATGGTTCCTGCCCCTTGCCATTGGAGGGCTCATTCTTGCCATCTGGCACCTGAAACGACGTAGCGGCACTGTGCAATACCGAGCTCTTTTACTCTTGTCCAGCGTCTGGTTCTCCTGCGCGGCCGCAGTACTGGCCTTCATGTCAGGAATTGTGCACCCCTACTATTCGCTGACACTTGTTCCTCCACTGTGCTCCCTAGCATCTATATGCCTGGTTCACATGTATCGGCTTCGTAATCGCCGGCCCATTCGCCTGGCACTTGCCGGCGTTTTCCTCGTAACTATGATCCTTGGATTCATCACGACCGCGCGATCAACTGCGGACTTCCCCGAAGGTCCTGTCGTTGCCCTTGGCTTGTGGTCCATCGCAATAGCCCTTCAGCTTCTTCCTCCGCCGACGGAAATCATGCGGTCAATCTCTACAGGGTCGCTCGCGGTGGCGCTTATTCTCGGCCCTGTCGTGTGGTCGGTAAACACGGTGTTGAGTCCCCACATAGGGGCTGGTGTTGTAGCCGGACCCAGCATTCTCGGCCTGCGCACAGACCATCCTGATCGGAAGCAGGTGGGGTCTAACGTCCCGCCAAGCTTTATCGCAGTGATGTTCGGGGACGTCCCCGAGGAAGAAGTAGTCTCCCGGCTCCGCGCGGCTCCAGCATCGGTGCTATGGCCCTCCGCAATGGTGGGATCGGAGACAGCAGCCAACTACCAGCTTGAAAGCGGGCGACCGGTGCTTCCGATCGGCGGCTTCGATGGAACTGATCCTTTTCCAACTCTGGAGGAATTCCGGGCGATGGTTAGTGACGGAAAGCTGGGTTCGCTCGTGATCCAAAATTTGCCCCCTTTGACGTTGGAGGGGCGGGGTGAATCAGCAAGAATAGTTGAGTGGGTTAGCGACAATTTCACCGCCGAACAAATCGAAGGCGCCACCTACTACAACTTTTTGCCGCATCAACCATAAATCTCCAACCAGGGCGTAGATCTTGGTGCCCATCCGCCCGTGCCCATGGCCAAGGGGAATGAGTCAGCCAATTCGAGCAGACCCCGTGTGGCGTAGGAAAGGTTGATGCAGTGTTGGTAGGTACCGTTGACCGTGGTCCGACACCGACCGGTCCACCGCATTGCCACCAGGGTGCTGTCCCGCCTTCCATCGCCGCTATAGACGCGGGAACACGGCCGGTCAGTCAAAAGAGTAGGCGACACCTCGAGCATCCCGAACGCCGAAATCTCGATTTGGGAGACCCGCTTAGCGGCGGAAATGCAAAAGCCCGCCCCACCAAGCGGTGGGACGGGCTTCTGTGCAAGCGGTTTTAGCGCTTGGAGTACTGCTGGGCCTTACGGGCCTTCTTGAGGCCGGCCTTCTTACGCTCGATGACACGAGCGTCGCGGGACAGGTAACCGGCCTTCTTCAGGGTGGGACGGTTGTTCTCGACGTCGATCTCGTTCAGCGAACGGGCGATGCCGAGGCGCAGGGCGCCGGCCTGGCCGGAGATGCCGCCGCCGTGGATGCGGGCGATGACGTCGTAGGCGCCTTCGAGATCGAGGATCTTGAAGGGCTCGTTGACGTCCTGCTGGTGCAGCTTGTTGGGGAAGTAGTTGTCCAGCGCGCGGCCGTTGATGGTCCACTTGCCGGAGCCGGGCACAACGCGGACGCGTGCAACGGCTTCCTTGCGGCGGCCAACAGCTGCGCCGGCAACGGTCAGGGCCGGGCGCTCCTTCTTGGGCGCAGCTTCGGCAGCTGAGCTTTCAGAGGTGTAGCTGGTCAGGTTTTCCTCGGCCTCGACGGCCTCGGTGGTCTCTTCGTTCTGAGCCACGATTCTCCTTGTATAGATAAGTTGTTTGGTGGCCAGGACTACTGGGCGACCTGGGTGATTTCGAACGTCTTGGGCTGCTGGGCGGCGTGGGGGTGCTCAGCACCGCGGTACACCTTCAGCTTGCCGAGCTGCTGGGCAGCGAGGGAGTTCTTGGGGAGCATGCCCTTGATGGCCTTCTCAACGGCGCGGACCGGGTTGGATTCCAGCAGTTCCGCGTAGTTGACGGAGGTCAGGCCGCCCGGGTAGCCGGAGTGGCGGTATGCGCGCTTCTGCTCCAGCTTGGCGCCGGTTAGGGCTACCTTTTCAGCGTTGAGGATGATGACAAAGTCGCCCATGTCCATGTGGGATGCGAAAGTGGCCTTGTGCTTGCCGCGCAGCAGGATTGCGGTCTGGCTTGCAAGACGACCAAGGACAACGTCGGTGGCGTCAATGACGTGCCACTGGCGGTTGATATCGCCGGGCTTCGGGGTGTACGTACGCACGGTGTTTGCCTCGTTCTTGTTCTGGCGTTCTTGTTTAGGTGTCGCTAGCTCGCGCACCTACTGTCTGCGCGCTACCGGAACAGAGGTGAGGGCTCCATGTAACCAGTCATCCTGAAGTTCCGAATGTGCACGTTGAGTAGTTATCCTGCAACCGGATCCTCAAGCGGGCACGCACCATCGGAATAGGACACGCACAACGACTACCAAGATTAGCGCGTCAGGTGGTTCGGGGTCAAAATGAGGTAGCCGGAGGCCGCTGGGGCCATGCCGGCCCATTTACACAAGGGGGAGGCAGTGTTGTCAGCGGCGAACGGCGACCCCACCATTTGGCTGATCGTCCTTGGGGCCGGACTCCTGGGATGCGTCCTCTCCCCCGTCGCCGAGGCGCTGATCGCAAAACTGCTTCCCAGGCTCGGCGAAGCGCCTCGCCTGCAGGCACGAATTACGACGGCGGCACTCACCGGCCTTGCGTGCGTCGCCTTTGCCCTCCATTTTGGAATTACTTCCACCCTCCCCGCCTTCCTGTTCCTTGCGGTAATAGGCGTGCAGCTGGCGCGGATCGATGTTGCACTCCACTTGCTGCCCAACCCTCTCGTGTTAATGCTGCTTGCCGGCGGTCTTTTACTGCTTTTAGTGCCTGGAATAATCAGTAAGCAGTCTGGCGATTTGCTCCGGGCCGCCCTCGGAGCCCTCATTTTGTTTGCTGGCTACCTGATTTTGGGACTTATTTCGCCCGGCGGCATCGGGATGGGCGACGTGAAGCTCGCCGCGCCCGTTGGCCTTTACCTGGGGTACCTAGGCTGGAGCCAGCTCCTTTATGGGGGGCTCCTCGGGTTCATCTTGAACGGCATCGTCACCGCGCTTGTGCTCAGCCGAAAAGGCCGGAATAGAGCCACAGAAGTACCCCATGGCCCCTCGATGCTCGGCGCCGTCGCAGCCGTCACATTCTTCATCGCCTAGCAAAACCTGCCTCATCCCTGTCCCAAGGCGGCGCCAGCGCATCAGCGGCAGCAAGTAGTCCGCCGGGTACCTGCAAACGGCGACTGAGTACCAGCCCAGATCTTCGAGTACGTACTTTTGGCGTTGCCCGAAAAAGTCGAGTACCACTACGCATTGTTGACTCATACCCCCCAGTGACAATCTCTTCTTAGCGAAGTCCAGCCGCTAAAGATTTATGGGGGCAGCTGGAAATTCGTTGAAATCCAATAATCCATTTCACCGAATTAAAGGAAATTACAATGACTTCTCTGATGGTCTCAATGACTGCTTTCATCGCTGGCGTCAAGGATCGCTTCACTCGCGAAGAAAAGGGCGCCACGATGGTTGAGTACGGCATCATGGTCGCCTTTATCGCTGTTCTTGTTATGGCAGCCGTCATCATCCTCGGGCCGCAGATCGCCGGCCTGTTCACCCGGGTCTCCAACGCCCTGTAGGTCTAGCTGATGACAGGCGAGGAACTCAACGAGGTCCTCGCCTGTCGTCGGCTAAGGGCTTGTATACGTACATTTTCGCCCAAATACCCGGAAGGAATATAACAGAAATGAACGCATTTATCGCGACGATCGGCTCCCTTCTTTACACCGCAAAGGCGCGCTTCGTCAACGAAGAAAAGGGCGCCACCATGGTCGAGTACGGCATCATGGTCGCCTTTATCGCAGTCCTTGTCCTCGCAGCAGTCGTCATCCTGGGTCCACAGATCGCGGCCCTCTTCACCTCTGTTTCGAACGCTCTCTAACTCCAATAGTTGCAGCGGCGGCACTTGCGCCAGTCGCTGCAACTTACAAACCTATAAAGATTTCTGGGACACCAGGAGAGGTCATGAAGTCAGTTAGGAAGGAAAAAGGCGCCGTAGCAGTCGAGATGGCAATCGTCCTCCCGCTGCTGTTGCTCATTCTTCTAGGAATTATCGAGTTCGGCAGGGCCTATAACGTCCAGGTGTCCCTTACACAAGCAGCCCGTGAGGGTGCGCGTTATGCAGCCATTCATCACGCCGACCCTGGACTAAACGTTCAAGCAGCTGCCCTCGCAGCTGCACCATCACTATCGGGACTGACAGTAAACGTCACCGACAATGCCAGCAGTTGCTCATCAGGGTCCAACGTACAAGTGACGACTAAGGTTTCATTGCCGTCACTGACAGGCTTTCTCGATGCCGGCTTCTTCGGAGCGCCGCGCATTTTTCCATTGTCTATGACAGGAGTAGGGGTAATGAGATGCGGCGGGTAGCACTGTTGGCTCCTATCAAGTCAAGGGCAGCTGGACAGCATGACTCGGAACGCGGCGCCGCAGCCATCATTGTTGCAGTGCTCATGGTGGCAGTACTTGGGTTCGCAGCTATCGCGGTCGACGTCGGGGCAATGTACGCAGAAAAAGCGCAAGTACAAAATGGTGCCGACGCAACCGCCTTAGCGATAGCAGCCGACTGTGCCAAGGGAGTCAACTGCACCACCGCAATGGCGGCCTCGTCGAATAGGTTGGCCGACAACAACGCGAACGACGGCTCCACAGGTGTGCAGTCAGTAACCCAACCCAACCCCAACACGGTTCGGGTAGTTACCAACTCACGCGACACTTCCGGCAACAACTTTTTTTCACTGTTTTTCGCGCGAGTCCTGGGCATCGACACGAGCCAGATCACAGCCACAGCCGAGGCTTCCTGGGGCCCTCCGTCCGGGGGCAAAACGCTTCCGTGGACCATCAGCATGTGCGTTTTCGAAAGTTTTCTGACCCCTAGCCAGCTTGCGGAGTTGAACTCGACAGGGACGTTCACGGGTAATCCGGATCCTACTCGCATCCTTCTTCGCTACGACCAGAACGTCCCGACCTTTCCTGGTTGCGCGGCTGATAACGGATACGCGCCTGGAGGTTTTGGCTGGTTGGACACTGACAGCGGCTGCTCTACGAACATCAACGTTGGGACCGCAGAAGTTGGCAGCAACCCAGGGAATGACTTGCCGAGCGTCTGCCAGAGTATGCCGGCCACCATCAAGGACTCGCCCGTTCTGATTCCGATCTTCACCAACGCAGTGCAGAACGGTCAGAAGACGCAATACACGCTCGCAGGCTTCCTCGCTTTTCAAGTAACAGGCTTTAAGTTTGGTGGCGGCCCCGGTCTCACAGATCTCGACCCGCTGGCTCCCGCTTGCGATGGCGGTAACTGCCGTGGAATCCAGGGGTACTTTACCCGCTTTGTCTCGCTGCAAGAGGGGCTCACTATATCCCACACGGAATCTAACTACGGAGGAACGGTAGCCGAACTTACTAACTAGCTGCGCTGCCAGTACTTTGCCAGATCACATCTAAGGAGCAACTGAAGTGAAATCACGCCTACTGGGAGGCTTAGCTGCACTACTGCTGGCAGTAGTTGGCGCCATTCTCCTTTTTGTTTACGTACAGGGTGCATCGGCACGCGCACAAGCGGGCCTGGAACCTGTAAATGTCTTGGTCGTTACAGAACAGGTTCCGGCCGGCACCAAGTCTTCTGACCTCGCCGGCAAGGTTCGTGCGGAGTCCATTCCTAAATCCGCGGTTCCGGAAGGAGCGTTGACCTCGCTGGACCAGCAGGACGGGAAGGTTACAGCAGTCGCCCTCCAGCCCGGCGAGCAACTGCTTGCGGCCCGTATGGTGGGCCCGCGCGACTTGGTTCCTGGTACGGTCCCGGTGCCAAATGGTCTCGAGGAAGTCACTCTCCTGCTGACGCCCGAACGCATCCTGGGTGGCCGGCTTGAGGCCGGTGACACCGTGACGGTCTATTCCTCGTTTGGCAAGGATGATGGGCAAACGGGTTTGCTTTTCCACGACGTCCTCATCACCGCAGTACAGAAAGCACCGTCCGATCCAAAGAACAGCGCAGGTTCTGGTTCGTCGGACTCGGCCGTTGCAATGCCAAGCGGTTCGGCTTTCATCACCTTCGCCAGAAGTGACGCAGATGCTGCAAAACTTGTGTACAGCGCGGAGTTCGGAAAGCTGTGGCTGGCCAAGCAAACGGACTCAACAGTAAAGAGCACACCTCCCGTCACCAAACTTGGTGGGCTGTACCAATGAGCCGCTTTGTAGCCATCACCGCAGTGCGTGATTTCGAGGGCCGCATTCGTCAGGCCATCGCTGGTGCACTTCACGGAGAACTTCAGACGTTGTCGCCTCAAGTGCTCGACGGCGGCCCAGATGACGTCTTCAGACAGCTGAACGGTGCTCCACCGGAGGTTCTTATCCTCGGTCCAGGAGTCGCACCGGACGATGCGCTCAAGCTCGCCACGGTCTTCGACCTCCAGTACCCCGAGGTCAGCCTGATCCTGGTTGCGGAGCCAAATCCGGACCTGGTGCTTAGGGCAATGCACTCGGGCGTTCGGGACGTCGTCACATCCGAAATCGGTCTAAGCGAGCTCAGGGTCCTGCTCGAGCGCGCATGTCTGGCTGCCGCAAGCCGCAGGCGGGGCATGGCTCCAGCGGCGGAAGGAGCTCGTGATCGTGGCAGAGTTATTGCCGTCATGTCGCCGAAGGGAGGCGTGGGCAAGACTACTGTGGCAACGAACCTGGCCATTGGACTGGCCAAGGTTGCACCGATGAGTGTGGTGCTTGTTGACCTTGACCTGCAGTTTGGCGATGTTGCGTCCGGTCTCCTGCTTGAGCCGGAACATTCGATTAGTGATGCTGTCCACGGAGTCGCTTCGCAGGATTCTATGGTACTAAAGGCATTTCTAACGGTGCATCCAGCCGGCATTTATGCCCTTTGCGGACCGAGAACCCCGGCAGAATCAGATTTCATCACGGCCGAGCATGTCAGCAGGCTGATCGACCAGCTTGCGAGCGAATTCAAATACGTCGTCGTGGATACCGCTCCGGGGCTCGGCGAGCATGTGTTGGCCACGCTGGAACAGGCAACTGATGGGGTCTGGGTATGTGGTATGGACGTGCCGAGCATTCGAGGGCTTCACAAGTGCTTCGCCGTGCTTCGGGACCTCCAGTTACTTCCCCAGGGCCGGCACACGGTACTCAACTTTGCCGACCGTAAAAGCGGAATCTCAGTACAGGATGTGGAAGCGACCATCGGAGTCCCCGTTGATACCGTCGTTCCCCGCTCCAAAACCCTGCCCTACTCGACCAATCGCGGTATTCCGATCCTACAAAGCAATGCCAGGGACTCAGCGTCCAAGGGGCTGAAGAAGCTCGTAGACCGCTTTGATCCTGAGTGGAAAGCTTCCTCACAGACCAAGCTTCACCGACGGGTGGTTGTCTCATGAAATTGTCAGATCGGCTTTCAAGGTCGAACGGAAATCCAGCTGTCCCAGAACAAGTTGCCGGAGACACTGGCGTTGCACCTGACCTGAATTCCCCGGCTCAGGTGCCTCCCCCAGCCGCACTTCTTTCCGCCTCTACGTCCGCCCCGGCGCCAACCGCGAGCCCTACCATAGACGCACTGGCAGGCCTCAAACAAAGGGCGGCCCAGGCACTCTTTGAGCGGATGGGTACCCGCTTCGGCGAAACCACGTCTTCCGAAGAAGCCCTTCGGACCTCTGCAGTGGATGAACTGTCCACGGTCATCGACCAGGAGCAGGTTCCTCTGTCCCCGGAAGAGCGCCGCCGGCTGATTCGTGAAATCGCTGACGAGGTCATGGGCTATGGCCCCTTACAGCGCTTGCTCGAGGACCCGTCCGTGACAGAGATCATGGTTAACCGCTTTGACCAGATCTACATTGAACGCCATGGGCACTTGTCACTAACGGGCACAAGATTCAGCTCGGACGATCATTTGCGAACAGTTATTGAACGGATTGTCTCCAAGGTCGGGCGGCGCATCGATGAATCTTCCCCCCTTGTGGATGCTCGACTGGAGGACGGGTCCAGAGTGAACGCCATTATTCCGCCGTTGGCGGTGAACGGGCCATCCCTGACGATCCGCAAATTCAGCCATGTGCCCCTTACGGTGCAGAACCTCATCGACTGGGGTTCACTGACTCCGGAGATGGCTGAATTATTGAGCGCCTGCGTTCGAGCCCGCTTGAACATCATCGTTTCTGGCGGCACCGGCACAGGCAAAACCACGCTGCTCAACGTGCTGTCCTCATTCATTCCGCGGGATGACCGCATTGTCACCATCGAGGATGCTGTCGAGCTCCAACTCCAGCAGGAACATGTGGTCCGGTTGGAAAGCCGTCCTGCGAACATCGAGGGCAAGGGGGCAGTGACTATCCGCGAACTCGTCCGTAACTCCCTGCGCATGAGGCCAGATCGCATCATTGTGGGCGAAGTTCGAAGCGGAGAATCCCTCGACATGTTGCAAGCAATGAACACTGGCCACGATGGTTCTTTGTCCACCGTGCACGCAAATTCCCCGCGGGACGCCATCGCTCGCCTCGAAACCCTGGTCCTCATGGCAGGCATGGACCTGCCACTTCGGGCGATCCGCGAACAAGTCTCGTCCGCGGTCGACCTCATCATTCAGGTGACGCGCCTGCGCGACGGCAGCCGCCGTGTAACCCATGTAACAGAGGTTCAAGGCATGGAAGGGGACATCGTTACGCTGCAGGATGCCTTCCTCTTCGACTACGCAGCCGGAGTGGATGCCCAGGGACGTTTCCTCGGCAAGCCAGTAGCCACAGGCATACGGCCACGCTTCCTGGATCGGTTCGCCGAACTTGGCATTTCCGTATCCCCTGGAGTCTTCGGCGCCGGACTGGCACCAGTGGGAAGGCGGTAGTCATGGATTCCCCCATGGTCTTCGTTCTTGCCGTAGCCCTCTGCTTGTCCGCCATGGTTCTGGTGATCTTTGTTGTCTTCAAGCCTCGTTTCGGGTCGATCCCTATGGAACGCCGCCGACTAGGCACCCAAGACAACAAGTCAGCAGTTGCACGAGTGTCGCAGCCAGCGGTGAACGCAGTTGAAAGCCTCATTGGTGATTCTGGTGGACCTTATAACCGCGAAGTCCTCTACAACGCGGGAGTCAAAATGGCGCCCGCAGATTTCACGGTCGCTGTAGCGGTGGTTTCCATCCTGGCGGGGGCTTTTGTGGCCCTACTGACACACCCTTTGCTTGGCCTGATCGCGGGAGTTGCTACACCGTTTCTTGCCAAGGTCGTTCTGGTCTTCCTTCGGGACAGGCGCCGTGCAAAGTTTGAGGAACAGCTGACTGACACGATTCAAATGTTTATTGGTGGACTGAGGGTTGGCCACAGCGTCCTACGCTCGGTTGAAGCCGCCGCCCAGGAAGCCGATGCCCCAACGTCCGAAGAGCTGCTTCGCATCGTAAATGAAACGAGGATTGGCAAGGACTCACGCATTGCCTTCGAGGATGTAGCCGACCGTATGGACAGCGAGGACTTCCGGTGGATCTCACAGGCGATCCAAATCAATCGTGAAGTCGGCGGCGATTTGGCAGAAGTCCTCGAACAGGTCGCTGGGACAATTCGCGAGCGGAGCGAGATCAAAGGCCAAATCAGGTCCCTCAGCGCAGAAGGAAGAATGTCCGCCTATGTGCTGATGGCAATGCCAGTGGGAGTGGCCTTTGTCCTCGCTTTCATCAACCCCGGGTATCTCAACGTGTTCGTGGAGAAACCGCTTGGGCTGCTGATGCTCGTCAGTGCCGCGGTCATGTTCACAGTTGGCGGTTTCTGGATGAGCCGTGTCGTAAAGATCAAGTTTTAGGGGGAACCATGACACCGATCGCGTGGCTTTACATTTCACTGATTGTGCTCCCCTTGGCCTATTTCGTATGGGCCTTGGCAACCTCTGACCGCAAAGCGGCGATTGCCGTTCAAGCGAACTTGACGCAGGGATTCACCCAGGAGGGTGGCCAAGCCATTCAGCGGCCGCCCGCCCTTTTAGATCTTTCAAGGCGCCTGACTCCGACTGGTTATGAAGCAAAGCTCGACCGCTGGCTCTCTCTCGCAGGCCGCCCAGCTTCACTGCCCCTGGAAAGGTTGATCATCGCCAAGCCTTTGCTGGCCTTGGCGGGAGCAGTTCTTGGACTTTTGATGTTTGGCCGGTCTCCTTCGCCTCAAATAGTCGCCCTGGGGCTATTCCTGTCCGCGCTGCTCTACTTCCTCCCCGACCTCTTGATTTACAACAAGGGAACTAAGCGACAGCAGGAAATTGAACTTGAGCTGCCAAACACATTGGACCAGCTGCTCATTTCAGTGGAAGCCGGACTTGGCTTTGAAGCTGCAATGGCACGAGCTGGCGGATACGGAGGCGGGCCTATAGCCCAAGAGCTGATGCGAACCCTACAGGATATCCAGGTGGGGCGCCCGCGGCAGGAGGCGTATCAGGCGTTAGCTGATAGATCGTCTGTTCAAGACCTGCGAAGCTTCGTCCGTGCCGTCATTCAGGCAGACAAGTATGGCATCGGCATCGCAAAGGTTCTTCGGACCCAAGCCAAGCAGGCCAGGGTGAAACGCCGGCAAAGGGCTGAAGAAAAGGCAATGAAACTTCCTGTCAAGGTACTCTTCCCGCTCTTGCTTTGCATATTCCCTGTGCTGTTCATCGTTCTCCTTGGGCCAGCAGCCATCAAGATTGTCGAGGCTTTCACCTAGACGTCCCCCATCGCGCCCACTAGGCAGCGCCCAACAGACCGGACCCTCTCGGCACCCAGAACCGAGAGGGTCCTCTGCTGTGCCCGGGGCATTGAAGCGCAGCGTCTCCGCAACAAAACCCAAGCAAAAGCGCAGGAAGAGTACGGGAGTAAAAGCGTTTGCGCAGGATGTGCCAAGATCCGGAGTTTAGTCCAAGTCTGCTTGCTAACTTCATTGCAGAGCTGGTGAAGGGCCAGCCATCCGTCTCGCTCAGGAGTACAAAATGCTTTCGCTCATCGCCACGCTTCAGACCCTTGGTTTCAACCTCAAGAACCGCCTCAGCAACGAAAAGGGCGCGACCGCCGTCGAATACGGCATCATGGTCGGCCTCATCGCAGTCGTCATCATCGTCGCCGTGACCACTCTCGGCGGCCAGTTGAACACCATGTTCACCAGCGTCACGGCCAAGCTCTAGCGGGGACGAACGGGCTGGGACTGTCTGCTCGACATGTCCGAAGCCACGCCGTCGAAGTGAACCAAGCGGTGAATCTCTTGTGTTGAGTACCTGTACTTTCGCAGGACTTTCACCAAGGAAACAAGCTCAGTTCCGGCGACGAGCACGGTCCGACGGCTGCTCATCCTGCTAGACCCGGTCGACATCGCATCAGGCCTTGCCAACCTCGTCTTAGTGCTGGTGCAGGGCCGGCCAAACCCACTCGCTCAGGAGTTCATAATGCTGTCTCTCATCGCCACCCTTAAAACCCTCGGCTTCAGCCTCAAGGGCCGCCTTAGCAACGAAAAGGGCGCAACAGCTGTCGAATACGGCATCATGGTCGGACTCATCGCAGTCGTCATCATCGTCGCTGTAACCACCTTGGGCGGCCAGCTCAACTCGATGTTTACAGGTGTGACCGCCAATCTCTAAGGCCCGGCCCCAAAAGCAAGAGCCCGAGGCTCACCACGCCGCCTGTTTGTGCGGTGCAGCTCAACTGCACCGCACAAACTGTTTCACGTGTACAAATCTGCGCATCGCAGCAGAAGCTCGAGAGGAACCCAGCACATGCTGAGGCCATCAGAACGCGGGGCGGCGGCCGTTGAGTTCGCCATGGTCGTGCCTGTCCTCATCACGCTGCTCCTTGGCATCATGGAATTCAGCCGGGCCTACAACGCCCAAGCATCGCTGTCGGCTGCGGCCCGTGAGGGGGTCCGGGTAATGGCCATCACCAATGATCCTGCGGCGTCTCGGGCGGCAGCCAAAAACACGGCTGCCGCCCTAAATCCCGTTCTCGCTGATTCAAACATCACCTTTAAAAACCTCGACACGGGCGCGACGTCCTGCGCGACAGGGAACCGTATGTCAGTAACCATCACATACACGTTGTCCACACTCACCGGGATAGCGGGACCTTTGTCGATGACTGGCCAGGGAGCCATGCTGTGCGGCGGGTGAAGTTGATTAGCAGCGGCGAACACGGCGCAGTGAGCGTAATCGTCGCCATTATGCTGGTGGTTCTGCTTGGCTTCGCGGCCATGGCAGTCGATGTCAGCATGATGTATGCGGAGCGCGCCCAACTTCGGAACGGGGCCGATGCCGCCGCCCTTGCAATCGCCCAAAAGTGCGCCAAAAGTGCAACTGACCCTGATTGCACAAGCACATCATCACTTGCTGCAGGCCTCGCAAACAGGAACGCGAACGACGGGCTCAGCAATTTGAAGTCGGCTGCAATTGATACGACAGGAAGAACCGTGGCTGTTACCGCCGGTTCACAGGAAGCAGGCAGCGCTGCTAATCAAGTGTCCCTGTTCTTCGCCCGGGCACTTGGTTTCTCCTCTGCTGAAGTCAACGCCAACTCCACAGCTGTATGGGGGACGCCTTCAAAAGGCCCGGCGATTCTGCCCCTGGCCATTGCCTTCTGCAAGCTGGACATTCCCGCCGGCGGAACAGCAGGAGCAGTTCAGGTGCTAGAGCAATCGGTGAATGGGTGTAGTGGTCTTCCAGGCGGATTTGGGTGGATCACAACCGCGGGAACTCAGTGCTCGGTCACCATGGCCGCGGGGCAATCCGACAATTCAGGAATCTGGTTTGCGAGCGACCCGGGTGCCAGTGCACCAACCATCTGTACCGCTTCCGACTTCAGCCAAATGAACGACCAGACTGTCCTCCTACCACTCTACGATGTAGCCACGGGAACAGGTTCTTCTGGCCAATACTACGTCAAAGGCTTTGCGGCCTTTCACGTGACGGGCTACCACTTCGCCGACATTTCATGGAGCACCGGCGGCAGTGTCCAGAACAAGACGATTTCTGGCTACTTCGTGAAATTCGTTTCGCTCGCCCAGGCTTTCGAACTTGGCAACGTCCCCAATTACGGGGCCTCAATCGTCCGTCTCACCCCGTAAGAATCAGCAACATCCACAGGAGCCGTCAGTGAAGTCACGCATGTTGGCCGGTGCAGCAGCCGTAGTGCTGGCCATCATCGGAGCGATAATTATCGTCACCTACGCAAACGGCGCCGAGCAGCGAGCAGTCGCCGACATGAATCCCACGGGCGTGCTCGTGGTCACCAAAGCCGTACCGGCCGGGTCCTCGATTGACGTGGTGAAGGCTTCGGTGACACTTCAGCAGTTGCCGGGCACAGCCATTGCAAAGACAGCGTTGAATACGCTGGACAACGAGGCCGGAACAGTGGCCGCCGTGGACCTCGTTCCCGGCGAACAGCTCCTCGCCGAACGTCTCGTAGCTCCCAAGGATGCCAAAAGCAGCGGCGCCGCAAAGGTGCCGGCAGGACTGCAGGAAGTGACCTTCGAGCTGGAACCGAAGATGGTTGTCGGCGGCCGCCTCGAGGCAGGCGATCACGTTGCCATTGGATTCAGCTTCCCTGCCGGTGCGGACAAGAGCAAGCCTGGTGAGCCCAGCAGCCAGCTCGCCCTCCGCAAAGTCCTGGTCACGGCCGTCCAGCGTGCCGCTCAGCCAACTGCAAAACCGACTGACGGCACCAACCCCCAGGACACCACGCTCCCCCAAGGCTCCTTCATGGTGACTGTGGCGGTAAATGACGTGGACGCCAACAAAATCATCTTCACCACAATCAATGGCAGCCTCTGGCTCACCAAGGAACCCCTCGACGCGCAGGACAACGGCGGCTTCATCGCCAGGAAGGACAACGTGTACAAGTGAGCCGTTTCGTCCTCCTCTCCCCCAACGCCGAGTTCGACCAGAAGCTGCGCAGCGCCGTCGCCCACGGCCTGCGCGGATCCGTGCAGACCATCGCCAGTGACATCCTCCCCGCAGGCCCCGGGGAGCTGTTCGCCCTCCTCAACCAGGAGCAGCCCGAAGTCCTCATCATCGGCCCGGACGTTCCTTACGAAGAGGCGTTGCGGTTCGCCAAGGTCTTCGACGTCCAGCTCCCCGGCCTCAGCCTGGTCCTGGTCAGCGACGTGGACCCGGACTTCCTGCTGCACGCCATGCGCGCCGGCATCCGGGACATCCTCAGCCCACAGGCCGACGCAGCGGAAATCAGGGTGCTGCTGGAACGCGCATGCCAGTCCTTCGCCACCCGCCACCGCGGTCCCGAACAGCAGCAGGCAGAAAACGGCAGGGGCCTGGTCATCGGCGTCTTCTCCCCCAAGGGCGGCGTGGGCAAAACCACCCTGGCCACCAACATCGCCATCGGCCTGGGCCAGATCGCGCCCATGAGCGTGGTCATCGTTGACCTTGACCTGCAGTTCGGGGACGTCGCCTCCGGTCTCTACCTCAACCCGCAGCACACCGTCACTGACGCCGTCACCCCCGCCGCCGCCCAGGACTCGCTGGTCCTCAAGGCCTTCCTGACGGTCCACCCGGCTGGCATCTACGCCCTGTGCGCCCCGCCCAACCCGGTGGACGCGGACCACATCACCCCGGAACAAATCAGCCACCTGCTGGAGCAGCTGGCCCAGGAGTTCCAGTACGTGGTCATCGACACCGCACCGGGCATGCCGGAAATCGGCCTTGCCGCCATGGAACAGTGCACCGACGTGGTCTGGGTCAGCGCCATGGACATTCCCAGCCTGCGCGGCCTCCGCTCCGGCCTGGAAGTCCTCCGCCAGCTGGACATCATGCCCGAATCCCGCCACGTGGTCCTGAACATGGCCGACGCCAAGGCCGGCCTGAACGTCCAGGACGTCGAATCCACCATCGGCGCGCCCGTGGACGTCAGCGTCCCCCGCTCCCGCGCCGTGGCACTGTCCACCAACCGCGGCATCCCCGTCCTCCAGGAATCAAAAAAAGACCCCGCCGTCAAAAGCCTCCGCCAACTCGTGGAGCGCTTCAACCCCGCTTGGCGCGCCCAGGCACAGCGGAAGCTTCACCGAAGGGTGGTCATCTGATGAAACTCTCCGAACGCATCAACGCGGCCCAAAGCCGCCAGTCATCCGGCACCGCGCTGCTCGAGCCCCCGCGCCCGGCGCCGGAACCTTCGCCGTCCCCCGCGGAAAGCACGGAGCGGCACCTTCCGGCGCATGCCCCCGTCGTGCCTTCAACGCACGGCGCCGGCACACCGCAGGTGCCCACCGCACCCAAGGTGGACGTCTTCGCAGCCATGAAGGACAGGGCGGCCACCGCGCTGTTCGAACGCATGGGCACGCGCTTCAACGACGCCGCCGTCACCGAGCAGGAACTGCGGAGCACCGCCAAGAAGGAGCTCACCCGGATTGTCGACGCCGAACAGGTGCCACTGACGCCGGAAGAGCGCACCCGCCTGGTCCAGGACGTTGCCGACGACGTGCTGGGCTACGGGCCCCTCCAGCGCCTGTTGGACGATCCCGCCGTCACCGAAATCATGGTCAACCGCATGGACCAGATTTATGTGGAACGGAAGGGCAAGCTGACGCTCACCGAGTCCCGTTTCAGCTCCGAGGAACACCTGCGCAAGGTCATCGAACGCATCGTGTCCAAGGTGGGCCGCCGCATCGACGAATCCTCCCCGCTGGTGGACGCGCGACTGGAGGACGGCTCCCGCGTCAACGCGGTCATCCCCCCGCTGGCCGTGGGTGGATCCTCGCTGACCATCCGTAAATTCAGCAAGACCCCGCTGACGGTACGCAACCTCATCGACTTTGGCACGCTCACGCCGGAGATGGCGGAGCTGCTGAACGCGTGCGTCAAGGCAAAGCTGAATATCATCGTCTCCGGCGGTACTGGCACGGGCAAGACCACGCTGCTGAATGTACTGTCCTCATTCCTTCCGCACGACGAACGCATCGTCACCATCGAGGATGCCGTGGAACTGCAGATCCAGCAGGAACACGTGGTCCGGCTCGAAAGCCGCCCGCCCAACACCGAAGGCAAGGGCGAAGTAACCATTCGCGAGCTCCTCCGCAACTCCCTCCGTATGCGCCCTGACCGGATCGTGGTGGGTGAGGTCCGTGGCGGCGAGTCCCTGGACATGCTGCAGGCCATGAACACCGGCCACGACGGCTCCCTCTCCACCGTGCACTCCAACTCCCCCCGGGACGCGGTGGCCCGCCTCGAAACGCTGGTGCTGATGGCCGGCATGGACTTGCCTCTGCGCGCCATCCGCGAGCAGATCGCCTCCGCCGTGAACCTCATCGTCCAGATCTCAAGGCTCCGCGACGGCTCGCGCCGCATCACCCACGTCACCGAGGTGCAGGGGATGGAAGGGGACATCGTCACCCTCCAGGACGCCTTTGTCTTCGACTACTCCGCAGGCGTGGACGCGCAGGGGCGGTTCCTGGGCAGGCCGGTGGCCACCGGCATCCGGCCGCGGTTCATCGACCGCTTCGAGGACCTGGGCATCCACGTGTCGCCGGCTGTGTTCGCCGGGCCGTTGTCTTCGGGCGCGAAGTAGGAGTGCGGCCATGATCATCGCCATCGGAAGCGTCATCCTGCTGGCAGCCATCTGCCTGCTCGGAGTAGCCGTACTCCTGCCGAGCGCACCTTCAGTGCCGCTGGACCGCCGTCGTCCGTTTGAACCGGAGCCGCCGTCCTCGCTCTCACGCCTGGCACTGTCCAGCGTCAGGTCCTTCGAACGGCTGCTCGCCGGCCGGAACGTCAAACTGTTCTCCCGCGCGGAACTGGAGAACGCCGGCCTGCGCCTCAGCCAGGCCGAATTCTTCCTGCTGGTCGGCATCGGCGCCTGCGTCGGAATGCTGGTGGGTACCGTAACCGTGGGGCCCCTGGTGGGACTGCTGCTCGCCCTGCTGGCACCCTTCGTGGGCAAGCTGGTCCTCGGATTCCTGGCCGGCAAGCGCCGCACCGCTTTCGATGGTCAGCTTGGCGACACCCTGCAGTTGCTCTCGGGCAGCCTGCGCGCCGGTCACAGCATTCTACGCGCCATCGACGCCGCAGCCGCTGAGTCGCAGAAGCCGACGTCGGAGGAAATGCGGCGGGTAATCACCGAAACCAGCCTGGGCCGTGACCTGCTCGCGGCCCTTAATGACACTGCCGACCGGATGAAGAACGAAGACTTCATCTGGATTTCGCAAGCCATCCAGATCAACCGCGAGGTGGGCGGCAACCTGGCGGAAGTGCTGGACCAGGTCAACGAGACCATCCGCGAGCGGGCGGAGATTAAGGGGCACATCAAGGCCCTTGCGGCCGAAGGCAAGTTCTCCGCCTACATCCTGATTGCCATGCCGTTCGGCATCGTGGCCATGCTCCTGTCCGTAAGCCCGAACTACATGAACTCGATGTTCACCCATCCCCTGGGCTGGGTGATGATCGGCGCCTCCTTTGTCCTGATGACCATCGGCGCCCTCTGGATGCGCAAGATCATCGACCTGAAGTTCTGAGGACCCCATGAACCTGATCGTTCTCCTCTCCGTCCTGCTGGTCTGTGTCCCGGTGGCGGCACTGGCATGGTCCGTCCTGACCGTGGAAAAACAGGGGCGCGTGGCTGTCTCCGAACTGCTCTCGCGCGGCGCACCCGCGGTAACGGTTGCTCCCATCGGAGCGCCGCCGCGGCTCGAGGCCCTGGGACGGCGTCTCACTCCCCCTGCGTACGTTGCGTTCCTGGACCGGCTGTTGTCCCTGGCCGGCAGGCCCGCCTCGATGCCCCTGGGAAAGGTGCTGGGGTCCAAGCTCGGTCTTGGCCTGGCAGGTGCGGCCGTTGGCCTCTACCTGACCTCCATCGGCAGCTCGCCGATCATGAAACTCGCCGGGATCTTCGTCCTGGTCCTCGGCTACTTCATCCCGGACCTCCTGCTGTACAGCAAAGGCCAGGAGCGGCAGAAGGCGATGCAGCTCGAGCTGGCCAACACGCTGGACCAGATGCTGATCTCCGTGGAGGCAGGGCTCGGCTTCGAAGGCGCCATGGCCCGGGCCGGCGACAACGGCAAGGGCCCGCTGGCCGAGGAACTGGTCCGCACCCTGCAGGACATGCAGGTTGGGCGCAGCCGCCGCGAGTCCTACGTCGCGCTGGCGGAACGGACCAACATCCCGGAACTGCGGAGCTTTGTGCAGGCCGTGGTGCAGGCCGACACCTACGGCATCGCCATCAGCCGGGTGCTCCGCGTGCAGGCCAAGGTCATGCGGGTCAAGCGGCGCCAGCGGGCCGAGGAAAAGGCCATGAAACTGCCCGTGATGATCCTTTTCCCGCTGCTGTTCTTCATCTTTCCGGTCCTCTTCATCGCCATTTTGGGACCGGCCGTCATCAATACCGTAATGACCTTCAGCGGACAATAAACGATACTCAGGGCGGCGGCAAGGTTGCCTCAAGGTTTACACAGAATGATAAGAAATTGGACGCCGAAGGTTTTCCAGGAAGTAGCCTTGAACAATGCAGACTCAAGATCCCGGTTCCAGCGGAAAGAGCCCCGCTGCGGACTCCCCGCTGTCCGGGGTCGCGTTGCCTGCCGCTCCCATTCCGTCGGCCGGCATGGGCCCCTCACTGGAAGCGGCCGGTCTCTTGCCACTGATTGATGCAGCAGTTCTGGACGAACTGGAAGACGAACTGGCAGGATCCGGGCTGGCCCAGCGCTTCGCCCGTGACTATGCCGCCATGTGGGACCTGCGCCTGGCCCGCCTGGGGACAGCCGTGGACAGCCAGGATGAGGACTCCGCCCTGGACGCAGTGATCAGCCTGAAGATCAGCTCCGCCATGGTGGGAGGGATCCGGCTTGCCAAGCTCGCCGAACTCCTCGAAGGCCTGATCCGGCGGGGCGACTTTGTCCAGGGCCAGGCCGTGATGGTCGGCGTGGCCCGGGACGGGGCACGCACCGTGTCCGAACTCCAGTCCACTTACATCCTGGAAAAGGGCTAAGGCAACCGTTAGGCGTCGTCCGGCCGCCGCGGCGCCAGCCGGTACCCCACCCCGCGGACTGTCTGCAGCCAGCGCGGCGACAACTGGTCCTCCTTGAGCTTGCGCCGCAGGTTTCCCACATGGACCTCCACGGCGCGCTCATCAGCCTCGCTGATGTACGTTTCCCGGTCGTAGAACTCACCCCGCACCGCCCGCACCAGATCAGCCCTGGTACACACGGCACCGCCGCCCTTCAGCAGCACGTGGAGCAGGTCGAATTCACTGCGGGTCAGTCCCAGCGGCTCACCTTTGATTTCCACAGTGCGCGTCCGGTGGTTCAGCAGGAGCCCGTTGTGCTGCAGGACCCCCGGCTCCCGTTGCGCGGAGGCAGCAGCCTGTACTTGTCCTCCATGCGAGGGAGACAACCCGTGCCCCGTCACCTCGTGGCGTGGCCTGCGCAGCATGGCTGCCACCCGGGCCCGGAGTTCCCTGGGCCGGAAAGGTTTGGCGATATAGTCATCCGCCCCTGCATTCAGTGCGGAAAGAAGGTCGGGTTCGTCGGTCCGGCCCGTCAGCATCACCACATAGGCATTGCTGAAATTCCGTATCCGCCGCAAAACCTCGAAACCGTCAATATCCGGCAGGCCAATATCAAGCGTCACAACGTTGGCCTGCTTGCTGCGGACCACCTCAACCCCGGCCCGCCCATCAACTGCCGTATGCACTTCGAAGCCCGCCTGGGTCAATACACCTTCAAGGAGGTTACGCACGTCTGCGTCATCTTCGATTACTACAGCTATACCAAGATCGTCCATTGCTATCCCTGTGCCAGGCGAAGAATGGCCCCCCATCGGCCCAGCGCCAATGCCAATCCCGCTCCAACCATTTATACGCTACTAGTAAGCCGTGCTGATAACATCCGAATCCGCACCGGAAATTGAAAAGTCAATTATTATGACAAGACATGTGCAATATTGGTGGGACTGGGTAAGAGCCGGATAACTGGGCAATTGAAGGACCGCGACGGCACCTGCTTTCCGGACGTAAAGGGGTACGAGTCAGAAACATGGTTGCGCCACTGCTCCACCGTGCACCGGGCCGCATCTTCCGCCGGTTGGGTACCCGCACGCAAGTAGCACTGTGCCAGCTCCCCCTTACCCTCATCGTGGTTGTCATTGCGGTGGCCACGCCCTTCGCCTGGCCCTCGCTCATGCACAGCCCGCTGTACGTCGCCGGGATCCTCCTCCACGCCATCCTGTTCCTTGGCTGCCTCCTGGTCCCCTGGGAACGCCTGGCGCACCGCCCCTACCTCCTGATCCCCGTCCTGGATTTCGCTGCCATTGGCCTCCTCCGGAACGGTGCGGCACCGCTCCTGCCCGGCCTGGCGGTGCTGGCGGTATATCCCGTGATCTGGCTCTCCGCCTCCGGCATGCTGGCACGCAGCAGCCTGGTACTGAGCTTCGCTGGGCCGCTCCTGATCATGCTCCCCACGGCGGGGGCACATTTACCGGCACTTACAGCGGCGGACATCACCAGCGCCGGCCTCTTCCCCGTGATGATGCTTTCAGTGTCGCTGGCCATCCGCTTCGCGAGCGTCAGCCTCCGGCAGCAGCAGGCCGAACTCGCGGCCAAGGACCGCGAGCTCCGGGACCTGCTGCGCGCAACCCGGGAACGGGAGAAGCTGCTCGAAACCGTCCTGGACGCCACCGACGTCGGTATTGCCGCCGTCGACCGTTCCGGCCACTTCCTGGTGTCCAACAGCCGCCAGCGCAACTTCCGCCGGTCCACCGGCGCCGACGAAGCAATTCCCGGCCAAGGGCACCAGCTGGTCTTTGGCCAGGACCGGCGCACCCTGCTTCCCCCTGACCGCCGGCCCATCAGCCGCGCCATGGCCGGCGAGTCGTTCGCCGACTACCTGGTCTGGGCGGGCGAGGGCCCGGAGCAGCGCGCCGTGTCCACCGCGGCACGTCCGCTGGTAAGCGAGGACGGCCGGCTCACCGGGGCGGTGGTGGTGTACACCGATGTCACCGGCTGGGTGGAGTCCCTGGCCGCAAACCAGGAACTGATCTCCAATGTCTCGCACGAGTTCAAGAACCCGCTGAACTCGATCGTTGGCAACGTCGATCTGGTGCTGGACGAGGCGGACAGCCTCCCGCCGCACCTGGCCCAGCGCCTGCTGGTGGTCCAGCGCAACGCGGAGCGACTCCTGGACCTGGTCGCTGACCTGAGCGCCTCGGCCTCCACGACCCTGAATGTCCACCCCAAACGAACCGACCTGGCCAGCCTGGTGGAAACCAGCCTCAGCTCGGCGCAGGCCTCGGCGCAGCGGTCCCATGTGGAGATGTCCGCAGACGTTCCCTCGCCCCTGTGGGCTTATGCTGACCCGCTCCGGATCGGGCAGGTGCTGGACAACCTGGTGTCCAACGCCATCAAATACTCCCCCGACGGCGGGAAGATCAGCATCAGCGCCACAGCAGACAGGCAGTGGGTGCGGCTGAGCGTCACCGACACCGGGATGGGCATATCCCACGACGACGCGGCCAAGGTCTTCAACCGCTTCTTCCGGGCCGAGTCGGCGCAAAAAGCGGCCATCCCCGGCGCCGGACTGGGCCTCTCCATCACGCGGATGATCGTGGAGCGCCACGGCGGCAGCATCGTGTGCGAGAGCGGCGAGGGCCAGGGCAGCACCTTCATCGTGACGCTCCCCGCCGAGGGTCCCCCGCCCTCGTTTTAGAACCATCGATTGCTCCCCACCGGCTCCCAGCCCTCGCAAGCTCGGGCCGGGGCCCTCGCCGGCGTGGGCCCCACTGCCGTTTTGACGCCCGAAAACGACAGGTACGGAGCAGTCGATTGGGGTTAGTACTCCCGGACGGCCCTGGTCTGCTCGGCGCGGGCCAGGAGCTCGCTGTCGGACGGATACGCCACTTCCTCCAGCACCAAGGGGTGCGGGGCCGCAAGGACAGACTTTGCATCCCGTTTCTGCAGCAGCAGCCGCTCGTACAGCCAGCCCGGTTCCACAGTGCCCTCCCCCACGTACAGGGCGGACCCGATCAGTGCGCGTACCATGTTGTGGCAGAACGCGTCGGCCTGGACGGTGGCCACGATGACGCCATCCTCGCCGCGCCGGAACTCAAACCGCTGCAACTCCCGGATGGTGGTGGCCCCTTCACGCGGCTTGCAGAACGACAGGAAGTTCTGCAAGCCCAGCAACTGTGATGCGCCCGCGTTGAGCAGGTCCACGTCCAGCGGGTTCTTGTGCCAGAGCGTGAAGTAGCGTTCCAGCGGATCCCAGAGGGCAGGCCCGTCGCCGATCCGGTAGCTGTACCTCCGCCACAAGGCCGAGAAGCGCGCGTCAAAGCCCTGGGGTGCCAGCGCGACGTCGTGCACCTCCACCGCCCCGTGCAGGTCGCCGAGGGCACGGTTCAGGGCACCGCGGAGGCGGCGCAACATAGCGACGGCGGGATCCAGTTCGTGCCCGCGCGGCAGTCCCAGCCACTCGGCTTCGGTCAGGTCCAGGTGGAGCACCTGGCCGCGGGCGTGCACGCCGGCGTCAGTCCGCCCAGCAACGGTGACGCGCACCTGGCGCCGGACCAGAAGCTGGATCGCTTCCTCCAGGACGCCCTGGACGGTGCGGCGCCCAGGCTGCAGGGCCCACCCGCTGAACGGGCCGCCGTCGTACGAAAGATCAAGCCGGATACGCAAAAACCCGCCGCCCCCTGGAACGGGGGCCGCGGGTTTTTGGTGGTTCACAGACCTAAGTCTATGCGAAGAGAATCAGCGAATTACTTCGCGTCCTTCTCCTCGGCAGCGGGAGCCTCAGGAGCTTCCTCAGCGGCCGGAGCCTCTTCGGTTGCAGCTTCTTCAGCAGCAGGAGCCTCAGCAGCTTCGGTCTCGGCGACCTCAGCCTCGGGAGCTTCCTCGGCGGCCGGAGCAGCCTTGGCGGCAGCCTGGGTAGCCTCGGCTACGACGGCCTGCTTGGCGGAAACCGGCTCGAGGACCAGTTCGATGACAGCCATGGGAGCGTTGTCGCCCTTGCGGTTGCCGATCTTGGTGATGCGGGTGTAGCCGCCGTCGCGGTTCTCCACAGCCTGCGCGATGTCCGTGAACAGCTCGTGGACGACGCCCTTGTTGCTGATCAGGCCCAGGACGCGGCGGCGGGAAGCCAGGTCGCCACGCTTGGCGAAGGTCACCAGGCGCTCTGCGTACGGCTTCAGGCGCTTGGCCTTGGTCACCGTGGTGGTGATCCGCTTGTGCTCGAACAGGGATGAGGCCAGGTTCGCGAGCATGAGACGCTCGTGAGCCGGGCCGCCGCCGAGGCGCGGACCCTTAGTGGGGGTAGGCATAATTGTTTCTCCTCATGTGGAAGCCGTGGGCGGCACACCATGGTGCTGCCCGCCGGCCAAGGTCTGGTTTAGAGTTCGTCGTCGCCGAAGGCGGCGTCGTCCTCTTCGATTGCTGCGGCGCGTGCTGCGAGGTCAAAACCGGGAGGCGAGTCCTTGAGGGACAGGCCCAGTTCAACCAGCTTTGCCTTGACCTCGTCAATGGACTTGGCACCGAAGTTCCGGATGTCCATCAGGTCAGCCTCGGAGCGGGCAACGAGTTCACCCACGGTGTGGATGCCCTCACGCTTGAGGCAGTTGTAGGAACGGACGGTGAGGTCCAGATCCTCGATCGGCAGTGCCATGTCGGCTGCCAGGGCAGCGTCGGTGGGCGACGGGCCGATCTCGATACCTTCAGCTGCGGTGTTCAGCTCACGGGCCAGACCGAACAGTTCCACCAGGGTGGTGCCTGCGGAAGCAACGGCATCGCGCGGGGCGATTGCCTGCTTGGTCTCGACGTCGACAATCAGCTTGTCGAAGTCGGTGCGCTGCTCAACACGGGTTGCTTCCACGCGGAAAGTAACCTTCAGCACCGGCGAGTAGATGGAGTCAACCGGGATACGGCCGATCTCTGCGTCGCCGGACTTGTTCTGAGCTGCCGAAACGTAGCCGCGGCCGCGCTCGATGGTCAGTTCGAGCTCGAACTTGCCCTTCGAGTTCAGCGTGGCAATGTGCAGATCCGGGTTGTGGAATTCGACGCCGGCCGGCGGAGCGATGTCCGCGGCGGTGACGACTCCGGGGCCCTGCTTGCGCAGGTAAGCCACGACAGGCTCGTCGTGCTCGGAGGAAACCGACAGGCTCTTGATGTTAAGGATGATCTCGGTGACATCTTCCTTGACACCCGGAACCGTGGTGAACTCGTGCAGCACACCATCGATCCGGATGCTGGTTACGGCAGCACCGGGGATGGAGGAGAGCAGGGTACGGCGGAGGGAGTTTCCGAGGGTGTAGCCGAAGCCCGGTTCCAGCGGTTCAATGATGAAACGCGAACGGTTTTCGGAGACGACCTCTTCGGAGAGGGTGGGGCGCTGTGCAATGAGCACTTAGGTTTCCTTTCGGCGAGCATCCGCTATATGACGCAACACAGGTGGTGGAAATTCGGTCTGAAGACTTAACGCGCTGGGCTTGCCCGCACCATCGCTGGTGCGGGCAAGCTCCTGCTGCGGAAAAGAATTAGACGCGGCGGCGCTTCGGCGGGCGGCAGCCGTTGTGCGCTGCGGGGGTGACGTCCTGGATGGAGCCAACCTCGAGGCCTGCGGCCTGCAGCGAACGGATGGCGGTCTCGCGTCCGGAACCCGGTCCCTTGACGAAAACGTCTACCTTGCGCATGCCGTGCTCCTGCGCACGCTTGGCAGCGGCTTCGGCAGCCATCTGGGCAGCGAACGGGGTGGACTTGCGCGAGCCCTTGAAGCCAACCTCACCGGAGGAAGCCCAGGAAATAACAGCGCCGCTCGGATCCGTGATGGAAACGATGGTGTTGTTAAAGGTGCTCTTGATGTGCGCCTGGCCAAGCGCGATATTCTTCTTGTCCTTCTTACGCGGCTTGCGAACCGCGCCACGAGTCTTCGGGGGCATTTTTTCTCCTACAGAAAGTTATTGGGGAAAGTTCCGTAAATCCCGGCCGGGATTTTAACGGGCCTTCTTCTTGCCTGCGACCGTGCGCTTCGGGCCCTTGCGGGTACGGGCGTTGGTCTTGGTACGCTGCCCGCGGACCGGGAGGCCCTTACGGTGGCGAATACCTTCGTAGCTGCCGATTTCAACCTTGCGGCGGATATCAGCTGCTACTTCGCGGCGAAGGTCACCCTCAACCTTGTAGTTGCCTTCGATGTAGTCACGCAGCTCAACCAACTGGGCGTCAGTCAGGTCCTTGACGCGGACGTCAGCGCTGATGCCAGTGGCAGCCAGGGTTTCGTGTGCACGGGTCTTGCCCACGCCGTAGATGTAAGTAAGCGCAATTTCCAGCCGCTTTTCGCGGGGAATGTCTACGCCAGCGAGACGAGCCATAGTGGCAGTACTCCTTGATAAACCGGAGGTCGTAGGCAGTACACCCGCACGTTCCGTGCGGCCCCAGCCTCCGACCGGGGGTTAGCTGTCCGGACTCTTTCGAGCTCAATGTTCCAGATCAGCTTGTGCTGCCTTTATTTACTTGCGTGGGTTAGCAACCCAGGATTTCCTTCAGGGAAGGAAATTAGCCCTGGCGCTGCTTGTGGCGCGGGTTCTCGCAGATCACCATGACCCGGCCATTACGGCGGATCACTTTGCACTTTTCGCAGATCTGCTTGACGCTCGGCTTGACCTTCATGGCATTCCCTTTGCGTGTAGCAGTTGGTCAACTGGAGCAGCAGTCAGCTTGCACTGCCGCTGCCCAGCAATTTACTTGTAGCGGTAGACGATACGACCACGGGTGAGGTCGTACGGGCTCAGCTCCACCACTACGCGGTCCTCAGGGAGAATCCGGATGTAGTGCTGGCGCATCTTTCCAGAGATGTGTGCCAGAACGATGTGCTTGTTGGTGAGCTCAACGCGAAACATCGCGTTAGGCAGCGCCTCGGTCACAACGCCTTCGATCTCAATGACCCCGTCCTTCTTGGCCATACCCTCCGCTAACTGTTGTTGCCGCAGTCCTGCCGGATAGCACCGGGCATGACCACGAACGTTTTTGTTGGATCGATTGCCGTCTCCAGGCCCAAAAGGGCGTGGCAGTCCAGACAACCAACAAGCAACACTACCCTGTTGGCCGGTAAAAGTTAAATCGGCCATAGTAGCCTACGGTGCGGGGTACGCACCATATTCGCCGGCGGGAGTGCTGATGCCTTCCGCGCTGGCCACGCCATCAAGGATCGCCAAACGGACGACGTCGGCTGCCGCACTTTGGAGCGTGATGAGACTGACCTGCCGCGCAGCGTCGTCCGACCGGTCAAGTGCCACGGCCTGCGTAGACAAACAAAAAACAGTATCCCCATCGGCGAGGGTATGGCTCGGACTCAAAGCCCGGGCAATCCCGGCATGCGCAGCCGAGGCAGTCCGTTTACATTCGGCAACATCCAGAACGGCGTTGGTAGCGACGACTACAAGAGTGGTGTTGAAGGGCGGCCTGGCGGCACCCGGTGACGGGGAATCAGGAACCCGGAAGCGCGCGTCTAAGGGAGGAACGACCGAGCGCGCGGAGGGTTCGTGATTCCCCGACAGGGAAAATGGCAGACCAAGGGCATTCACGATTGCGATTGCTCCGACTACCACCCCGTTCTCGAGCGTGGCCGAAGCAGTGCCTACCCCGCCTTTGTACGCCCGGCCGATGAGGGCACCGGTGCCGGCACCCACGTTGCCGCGGCCGACGTCGTGCCCTTCCTTTTGCGCTGCCGCCGCGGCCGTTGCCGCGTAGCCCATGTCCGGCGTCGGCCGTGCGGAGAAGTTCCCTCCCCTGCCCAGGTCGAAGATGGCGGCGGCGGGCACGATGGGCACCACTCCCCCGGGAACGGCGAAGCCGCGGCCGTTTTCCTCGCACCAGCGCTGGACGCCGGCAGCGGACGCGAGCCCGTACGCACTTCCGCCCGTGAGGACCACCGCGTCCACGGTGCTGACCAGGGTGGTCGGGTCGAGGGCGTCGGTTTCATGCGTGGCCGGGCCGCCGCCCTGGACATCCACCGAACCCACGGTGCCTGGCGGCGGCAGGACGACGGTGACGCCCGTCAGCCAGCCGGCGGTGTCCTTCTGGACCTGGCCCACGCGGATGCCCGGGACATCGGTAATGGTTCCCATGCCCCTATTCTCCCCTCTGGTGGCGCGCCCCTGCCGCAGGGGCGAACTTTATGCGAGACTGCATGCAACACAGCGTTAACGGGCGACGAAGCCTTGGATAACAGCCCCCTGACAAGGGCATATGCGGGTTTCAGGCCCCTGACGGTCTGGTGTAGTAGTCCCTAGATCAAGCCAGGGCCCGCCACGAGCAGGCTCCCGACCCGGGAGAGAAACGCATGACCCGTCAACTCGCCCCGCACCCGTCCACCAAACCGAAAAGGCCTCCGGGGCGTTCAGCAAAGGTTCCACGACGGCGGTGGACTGCCCGGACCCGGCGCGACTTCTTCGTTTTCCTTGCCATGGCACTGCCCAACCTGGTGCTCATCGCGGTGTTCACCTACCGCCCACTGTTCAGCAACATGTACTACTCCACGCTGGACTGGACGTTGGGTTCCCCGACCGCCACGGTGGTGGGCCTCGCCAACTACGCCACCTTCTTCACCAGCAACGATGCCCCGAAGGTCCTGGGCACGACGGCAGTGTTCACCCTGGTCACGGTGGGCGGCTCAATGATCCTCGGTCTTCTGGTGGCGCTGGCCTTGAACGCGAAGGTCCGCGGCACCACGTTCGCCCGCTCCGCCGTCTTCGCCCCGTATGTCCTCTCCGGCGTCGGCGTTGGCCTGGTGTGGCTGTTCATTTTCGATCCCGGCTATGGCGTCCTGGCCTGGCTGCTCCGGGGCATCGGCCAGCAGAGCCCGCAGTGGATCAACGATCCCCAGCTGTCGCTGGTCATGGTGATCCTGGTCTACGTCTGGAAGAACCTGGGCTACTGCGCGGTGGTGTACCTCGCCGGGCTCCAGTCCCTGCCCCAGGATGTCATGGAGGCGGCGTCCCTTGACGGTGCCAACGGGTTCAGGCGCTTCGTCAGCATTTCGCTGCCGCTGCTGTCCCCCACCACCTTCTTCCTCCTCATCACCACGATGCTGAGCTCCCTGCAGGCCTTCGACCTCATCCGGATCATGACGCCGCTGGGCGCCGGCACCAGCACCCTGATCTACGAGGCATACCTCCAGGCCTTCGGCGCCTACAACAGGGCCGGCTACTCGGCGGCCATTTCGGTGGTCCTGTTCGCCATCCTCCTGGTGATCACCGTGCTCCAGCTGAGGTTCGTGGAACGAAAGGTGCATTACTCGTGACCTCCCTATCACCGGTAAGCCCGGACCCCGCCGCACCGGCCCTCTCCCCACCGGATCCAGGCCTTCGCCGCGACCGGCCGTTCTCCCGCCGGAACCTTATCCAGACCGTGGTGGGCGGTTACCTGCCACTGATCGTGGCCACGCTGGTGGTGTTCCTTCCCCTGCTGTGGATGGTGCTCAGCTCCTTCAAGCAGTCGGGGGAAATCGTCACCACGGACCTGAAGATCCTTCCGGAAAGCCTGAACCTGGAGAACTACCGGACGGCCATGACCACGGTTCCGTTCGGCCGGTTCTTCCTGAACAGCACCATCGTCACCCTGGCCGGGGCCACCATCAAGGTGCTGCTGGCCATCCTGACGGCGTACGCCCTGGTCTTTGTCCGCTTCCCGTTCCGGAACTTCATCTTCCTGCTGATCCTGGTGGCCCTCATGGTGCCGCCGCAGGTGTCCATCCTGCCCAACTTCATCCTGATAGCGGGGATCGGCGGAAAGAACACCCTCTGGGGCATCATCCTGCCCGGCCTTGGCACCGCATTCGGCACGTTCCTGCTGCGCCAACACTTCCGCACCCTGCCCGCCTCGATCCTTGAATCGGCCGAGATGGACGGCGCCGGCCACTGGCGCCGGCTCTGGCAGATCGTGGTCCCGGTATCGGTGCCCTCCATCGCCACCGTTGCCCTGGTGACCATCGTGACTGAATGGAACGACTACATCTGGCCACTCATCATCACGGACAGGCCGGAAACCATGACCCTGCCCGTGGGCCTCACGCTGCTGCAGAACAACGAGAGCAACGCCGCCGGGTGGGGCGTCCTCATGGCCGGGGCTGTCCTGGTCATCGTCCCCATCCTCATCATCTTCGCCGCGCTGCAGCGCTACATAGTGGCGGGCCTCACCCAAGGCAGCGTGACCGGCTGACCCGCCGGCCGCCGTCGTACTTCCACCCTAAGTACTTCCACCATTCCGCAGGCAACAACCGAAAGGAACTGTCATGACACTTCACCTGGACCGGAGGCACTTCCTGGGCCTGGCAGGGGCCACCGCCTCTGCCGCTGCCCTGGCCGCATGCGGCGGACCTTCTACAAGCGGCGGTGGCCAGGCCACGTCCCAGGCCGCCGATATCGACTTCAGCGGCGTGAAGCCGGCGGCAAAGATCGACTTCTGGTCCAGCCACCCCGGACAGTCACAGGACGTGGAGAAGAGCCTGATCGAGAAATTCCAGGCCAAGAACCCGGGCATTGCCGTCAACCTGGTCACCGCCGGGGCCAACTACGAGGAAATCGCCCAGAAGTTCCAGACTGCGCAGGCAGCCAAGTCCGGCCTCCCCGGTGTGGTTGTCCTCTCGGATGTCTGGTGGTTCCGCTACTACACCAACGGCAGCATCATTCCGGTGGACAGCCTGACCAAGCAGCTGAACATGAAGATGGACGACTTCCAGCAGTCACTGGTCAATGACTACAAGTACGACGGCAAGCAGTGGGCCCTTCCCTACGGCCGGTCAACCCCGCTGTTCTACTACAACAAGGACCACTTCGCGGCGGCCGGCCTTCCGGACCGTGCGCCCAAGACGTGGCAGGAGTTCGCTGAGTGGGCTCCCAAGCTGAAGGCAAGCTCCGGCGCCCAGTACGCCTACATCTACCCCGCGCTGGCAGGGTATGCAGGCTGGACGCTGCAAAACATGCTGTGGGGCTGGGGCGGTGGCTGGTCCAAGGAATGGGACATCACCTGCGACTCCCCTGAATCAGTTGCGGCCCTGCAGTGGGCCCAGGACTCGATCTACAAGGACAAGTGGGCCGGAGTTTCCTCCAAGGAAGCCGCGGACGATTTCTCCGCGGGCCTGACCTCGACCACCATTTCGTCCACCGGTTCGCTGCTGGGGATCCTGAAGTCGGCAAAGTTCAACGTGGGCGTTGGCTTCCTGCCCGGCGGCCCGAAGGCGACCACCAACGTGTGCCCCACCGGCGGCGCAGGCCTGGGCATCCCCAGCGGCATCACCAAGGAGGAACAGCTCGCTGCCGGCATGTTCCTGGACTTCGTCACCCAGCCGGAGAGCACTGCGGAGTTCTCCGCCGCCACCGGCTACATGCCCACCCGCAAATCGGCTGACATGACGGCAGTGCTGGCCAAGACACCCCAGATCAAGACCGCCATGGACCAGCTCGCGGTCACCAAGGTCCAGGACAACGCCCGGGTGTTCCTGCCGGGCGCCGACCAGGAAATGGCGAAGTCCGCCGCGAAGATCCTCACCCAGCAGGGCGACGTCAAGTCCACCATGACGGACCTGAAGACCACCCTTCAGGGCATCTACGACAAGGACGTAAAGCCGAAGCTGAAGTCCTAGGCACTCCCCCAACTGGGTCGCAGTAACTGTCGTTTTGAACCGCCACAACGACAGTTACTGCGACCTACTTTTGCCTTCCGGCGTCCTTACGGGATCGGCACGGGAGTGACGCCAAGGGGCACCAGGTGCTCCGCACCGCCGTCGGGCGCTGAAAGCACCCAGATGCCCTTCTCGTGCACTGCCACCGAGTGCTCCCACTGGCAGGATCGCTTGCCATCGGTGGTCACCACGGTCCAGTCGTCCTCCAGGACTGCGGTGTCAATGCTGCCCCTGACCAGCATGGGTTCAATCGCAAGGCACAGGCCGGGCTTGATCTTGGGGCCGCGGTGGTTGGTGCGGTAGTTCAGGACGTCCGGGGCCATGTGCATTTCGGAGCCGATGCCGTGTCCCACGTAGTCCTCCAGGATGCCCAGCGGCTTGCCGGGGACTGAGGAGACGTAATCGTCAATGGCGGCGCCGATGTCGCCCACGTGCGTGCCGTTGGCCAGTGCAGCGATCCCGCGCCACATGGCAGCCTGCGTCACGTCGGAGAGCCGCTGGTCCTCGGGATCCGCTGTTCCCACGATCACCGTGCGCGCGGAATCCGAGTGCCAGCCGTCCACGATCGCGCCGCCGTCGATGGAGATGATATCGCCCTCCTGCAGGACGCGGCTGCCCGGGATGCCGTGCACCACTTCCTCGTTGACGGACGTGCAGATGGTGGCCGGGAAACCGTGGTAGCCCAGGAAGTTGGACTTCGCGCCTGCCTCGTTGAGGACGGCGGCGAACACGTCGTCCAGGTGCTTGGTGGTGACCCCCGGCACCGCGGCGGCAACGGCGGCATCCAGTGCACGGCTGAGGACCAGGCCGGCCTCGTGCATGGTGCGCATCTGGGCGTTGTTCTTGAATTCGATGCGGGGCTGGCCGAAGGCCATGATGTGTCCTTTCAAATGGCTGAGGCTCCTCCCGGATGCCGGGAGGAGCCTCGATAAAACCGGGCGCCTTGGGTCAGGCTGCCTGTGCGGCCTTGATGGCCTGCATCACGCGGTTGGTGACTTCGTCGATGGGACCGATCCCGTCAACCTTGGTGAGGATACCGCGGTCGGCGTACTTGGCCACCACGGCTTCGGTCTGCTCGTGGTAGAGGTCCAGGCGGTGGCGGATGACGGCTTCGTTGTCGTCGCTCCGGCCCGTTTCCTTGGCCCGGCCCAGGAGGCGGTGTACCAGCTCCTCGTCGTCGGCAGTCAGCTGCAGGACCACGTCGAGCTTCTCGTCGCCGTCGGCGAGGATCTCGTCCAGGTAATCAACCTGCGCGGTGGTGCGCGGGTAGCCGTCCAGCAGGAAGCCGTTCTCGACATCGGATTCGTTCAGGCGGTCACGGACCATCTTGTTGGTCACGCTGTCCGGAACGAAGTCACCGTTGTCCATGTACTTCTTGGCCTCGACGCCGAGGGGGGTTTCGCCCTTCACGTTGGCACGGAAGATGTCGCCGGTGGAGATGGCCACAACGCCGAGGCGTTCTGAAATCCGCTCCGCCTGCGTTCCTTTTCCGGAACCGGGAGGTCCAATAATCAGCATTCTCGTCATCGCAAAAGCCCTTCGTAGTGACGTTGTTGTAGCTGCGCATCAATCTGCTTTACGGTCTCCAAGCCAACGCCCACCATGATCAGGATCGAGGTGCCACCGAACGGGAAGTTCTGGTTTGCGTTGATCAGCACGAGTGCCACCAGCGGGATCAATGCCACGAAGCCCAGGTAGAGGGCGCCGGGCAGGGTGATCCGTGAAAGCACGTACTGCAGGTAGTCAGCGGTCGGCCGGCCGGCGCGGATACCTGGAATGAAGCCGCCGTACTTCTTCATGTTGTCTGAGACTTCTTCAGGGTTGAAGGTAATCGCGACATAGAAGTAGGTAAAGAACACGATCAGGACGAAATAAACCGCCATGTAGATCGGGTGGTCCCCGCGGGTGAGGTTGTTGTTGATCCACTCAACCCACGGTTGCATTGGCTCGCCGTTCCGGGGCTGGTTGAACTGTGCGATCAGCCCGGGAATGTAGAGCATGGAGGAAGCGAAGATCACCGGAATGACACCGGCCATGTTCACCTTGATGGGAATGTAGGTGCTGGTGCCGCCCACGGTGCGCCGGCCGATCATGCGCTTGGCGTACTGGACCGGGACGCGGCGCTGTGACTGCTCGACGAAGACCACCAGGGCGACCGTCAGGAGGCCCACCACCAGGACGAGGAAGAAGGTTCCCGGGCCCTGCGAGGTCCAGATGGCACCAAGCGAGGTGGGGAACTGTGCGGCGATGGAGGTGAAGATGAGCAGCGACATGCCGTTGCCCACGCCCTTCTCCGTGACGAGCTCGCCCATCCACATGATCAGGCCGGTGCCGGCCGTCAGCGTGATGATGATCAGCACGGTGGTGATGATGCTGGTGTCGGGAATGACTGGCAGCTGGCACCCGGGAAGCAGCTGGCCGGAGCGGGCCAGGGAGACCAGGGTGGTGGCGTTGAGCAGGCCAAGCGCAATGGTGAGGTAGCGGGTGTACTGGGTCAGCTTGGACTGGCCCGACGCGCCCTCGTCGTAGAGCTGCTGGAACCGGGGAATAACCACCCGGAGCAGCTGGACGATGATGCTGGCCGTGATGTAGGGCATGATGCCCAGGGCGAAGATGGACACCTGGAGCAACGCGCCGCCGCTGAAGAGGTTGACGAGCTGGTACAGCCCGCCGGCGGTCTGACCGTTATGCAAGCATTGCTGGACATTCTGGTAGTTCACACCTGGCGAGGGAATGAAAGCACCCAAGCGGAAGATGGTGATGATTCCCAGCGTGAACAACAACTTGCGTCGCAGATCAGGCGTGCGAAAGGCCCGGCCAAATGCGCTAAGCAAGCGTCCTCCTGTGGTGTCAATAAGGGGTGGGGTGACGGAATTTGATAAATCCCGACATCCGAGTCTAACGGGTCTATGCGCCGGGCGAACAATCCGGGCCGCCGTGCATGCGCCGGATGGCGGGAATTGTTCGCCCGGCGGATAAGAAAAACTCCCGGTATCCGGGGCATAAGCCCACGGATACCGGGAGTTCAACAGCTGGCGCCGTCCCTTACAGGGCGGTGGTGCTTCCGCCTGCTGCAGCAATCTTTTCAGCAGCGCTGGCCGAGAATGCGTGGGCCGTGACGTCAACCTTGACGGTGATGTCGCCGGTGCCCAGCACCTTGACGGGCTGGTTCTTGCGAACGGCACCCTTTTCGACCAGGTTCTCCACGGTGACTGCGCCACCTTCCGGGAACAGCTCGTTGAGCTTGTCCAGGTTTACAACCTGGAACTCAACCCGGAACGGGTTCTTGAAGCCACGCAGCTTCGGCAGGCGCATGTGCAGCGGCAACTGGCCACCGGCAAAGCCAGCCTTCACCTGGTAGCGGGCAGCCGTACCCTTGGTACCACGGCCGGCGGTCTTACCCTTGGATGCCTCACCACGACCAACACGGGTCTTGGCGGTCTTGGCACCCGGCGCGGGACGCAGGTGGTGAACCTTCAGGGCGTTCTGCTTCTCAGCAGCCTGCGCCTTATCAGCAGTGTTCTCTGCCATTTACTTCGCCTCCTCTACCTTTACCAGGTGCGGAACCGTGTTCAGCATTCCAACGGTCACGGCGTCGGCGGTGCGGACAACGGTGTGTCCGATCCGCTTCAGGCCGAGGGACCGCAGGGTGTCGCGCTGGTTCTGCTTGCCGCCAATGGCGGACTTGATCTGAGTGATCTCCAACTGAGCGTCGGAGGGGACCAGGTTCTTAGCCAAGACTAAACACCTGCCTTCGGAGCCAGGAGGGCCTTCACCAGCGCTGCCGGAGCGATCTCGTCCAGCGGCAGGCCGCGGCGTGCTGCCACTGCTGCCGGCTCTTCGAGGCGCTTCAGGGCATCAACGGTCGCGTGCACGATGTTGATGGCGTTGGAGGAACCGAGCGACTTGGAGAGGATGTCGTGGATGCCCACGCACTCCAGTACTGCACGGACCGGACCACCGGCGATAACACCGGTACCGGCGGAAGCCGGACGCAGCATGACGACGCCGGCAGCGGCCTCACCCTGAACGCGGTGCGGGATGGTGTTGCCAACGCGGGGAACGCGGAAGAAAGACTTCTTGGCCTCTTCAACGCCCTTGGCGATAGCAGCGGGTACTTCCTTGGCCTTGCCGTAGCCCACGCCGACCATGCCGTTACCGTCACCAACGACGACCAGTGCGGTGAAGCTGAAGCGACGACCACCCTTGACGACCTTGGAAACGCGGTTGATGGTGACAACGCGCTCTACGAACTGGTTCTTTTCGGCTTCACGGCCACCGTCGCGGCCGCCACGGCCACCGCGGTCGCCGCGGCCCTGGCCACGGTCGCCACGCTCGCCGCGACGGGCGCCACCACGGCGGTCCTCGGCAGCGGGGGCAGTGGTCTCAGCAGCTGCGGCTTCGGGCGCCTTCTGATCTGCAGACACAGTGTCCTTTTCCTTGTTTGCTTCGGTCACAGTGACAGCCCACCTTCGCGTGCACCGTCAGCGACGGCGGCAATCCGGCCGTGGTACTTGTTACCACCACGGTCGAAGACAACAGCCTCGACGCCGGCAGCCTTGGCACGTTCGGCAACGAGCTCGCCGACGCGCTTGGCCTTGGCAGTCTTGTCACCGTCGAATGCACGAAGGTCAGCTTCCAGGGTGGACGCGCTTGCTACGGTCTGGCCAATGGTGTCATCGACAACCTGGACAAATACGTGGCGTGCGGAGCGGTTGACCACCATGCGGGGGCGGACAGCCGTACCGGAAATGCGCTTGCGGATACGAAGCTGGCGACGGCTGCGGCCAGCAGCCTTGCTCTTGTTCGTACGCTTCTTGTTAATGGAGATGGCCATGGTTACTTACCAGCCTTTCCGACCTTGCGGCGGATGACTTCGCCGGCGTAACGGATGCCCTTGCCCTTATACGGGTCGGGCTTCCGCAGCTTGCGAATGTTGGCAGCAACTTCGCCGACCTGCTGCTTGTTGATACCTGAGACAGAGAGCTTGGTCGGTCCCTCTACTGCAAAGGTAATGCCGGCCGGAGCCGAAACGTTGACCGGGTGGCTGTAGCCAAGAGCGAACTCAAGGTCAGATCCCTTGGCCTGAACGCGGTAACCGGTACCAACGATTTCAAGCTTCTTCTCGTAGCCTGCGGTGACGCCCTGGATCATGTTGGCGATCAGGGTGCGGGTCAGGCCGTGGAGCGAACGGGAGGCGCGCTCGTCGTTCGGGCGGGTTACGGTCAGGGTGCTGTCTTCCAGGGCAACCTCGATGGGGCTGGCCACAGTGTGGGTCAGCTCCCCCTTGGAACCCTTGACGCTGACGACAGAGCCGTCAACCTTGACCTCAACGCCGGCAGGAACGGTGATGGGGAGACGTCCAATACGTGACATTATTCTCTTCCTTTCCCGTTACCAGACGTACGCGAGGACTTCGCCGCCCACGCCCTTCTTGCCGGCCTGCTTGTCAGTCAGGAGGCCGGAAGAGGTGGACAGGATTGCGATACCCAGGCCACCGAGCACGTGAGGCAGGTTGGTGGACTTCGCGTAAACGCGGAGACCCGGCTTGGAGATGCGGCGTACACCGGCGATGGAACGCTCGCGGTTCGGACCGAACTTGAGGTCCAGGGTCAGCTTCTTGCCAACCTCAGCTTCCTCTTCCTTCCAGCCGGCGATGAAACCTTCGGCCTTGAGGATGTCGGCAACGCGTGCCTTGAGCTTGCTGTAAGGCATAGACACGGAGTCGTGGTATGCCGAGTTTGCGTTACGCAGGCGCGTAAGCATATCTGCGACAGGATCTGTCATTGTCATGTGGGCTCATGCCCTTCCTCATAACGGTTTCCGCCGTTCCGTCCTCCAGGGAGCGGAGCGGCCGGACCTTTTATGTAGTTAATTAAGCTTCGGTTTTGAACGGGAAACCCAGCGCCTTGAGCAGCGCACGGCCTTCGTCATCGGTCTTGGCAGTGGTGACAACCGTGATGTCCATACCGCGGACGCGGTCGATCTTGTCCTGGTCGATTTCGTGGAACATAACCTGCTCGGTCAGACCGAAGGTGTAGTTGCCGTTGCCATCGAACTGCTTGCCGCTGAGGCCGCGGAAGTCGCGGATACGGGGCAGTGCGAGGGTGACCAGGCGGTCCACGAATTCCCACATGCGGTCGCCACGCAGGGTTGCGTGTGCACCGATGGGCATGCCTTCGCGCAGCTTGAACTGTGCGATCGACTTGCGGGCCTTGGTAACCTGCGGCTTCTGGCCGGTGATCTGGGTGAGGTCGCGGACAGCGCCGTCGATCAGCTTGGAGTCCTTGGCGGCATCTCCAACACCCATGTTCACAACAACCTTCACCAGACGGGGTACCTGGTTCACGTTCTCGTACTTGAATTCATCCTGGAGCGTTGCCTTGATGGATTCTGCGTACTTGGTCTTCAGACGAGGAACGATCTTCGTTGCCGGAGTCTCGAGAGTCTCAGTCATTAGATGTCCTTCCCGGAGCTCTTGGACACGCGGATGCGGACGGTCTTCTGGACACCGTTCTTCTCCACAGTGTCGAGGCGGAAGCCCACGCGGGTCGGCTTCTTGGTCGACGGGTCAACCACGGCCACGTTGGAAATGTGGATCGGGGCCTCTACAACCTCGATGCCGCCGGTCTTGGTGCCGCGCTGCGACTGTCCAACACGGGTGTGCTTGGTGACGCGGTTGATACCCTCAACCAGCACGCGGTTGGTGTCGGTGAATACGCGCAGAACCTTGCCCTGCTTGCCGCGGTCGCCGCCGCGCTCAGCCTTGGCGCCAGTGATGACCTGAACCAGGTCACCCTTCTTGATCTTTGCAGCCATGGACTAGAGCACCTCCGGAGCCAGAGAAACGATCTTCATGAACTTCTTGTCACGCAGTTCACGACCAACCGGTCCGAAGATACGGGTACCGCGGGGGTCACCGTCGTTCTTCAGGATCACAGCTGCGTTCTCGTCAAACTTGATGTAGGAACCATCCGCACGGCGGCGTTCCTTCTTGGTACGGACGATGACGGCCTTAACCACATCGCCCTTCTTTACGTTGCCGCCCGGGATTGCATCCTTGACGGTGGCGACAATGACGTCACCGATGCCTGCGTAGCGACGGCCGGATCCACCGAGAACGCGAATGGTAAGGATTTCCTTAGCACCCGTGTTGTCGGCGACCTTCAGTCGCGACTCCTGCTGAATCACTATTTACTCCTTGCGTCGCGCCGGTTCTCAGGCCGTGGTCTTGCTACGGAATGAGCCTTGCGGAACGGTTGATCGGGGTGTCTCTTGACCTGCCTGGATTTTGCCAGACCAGGCCTAAACGCCCGTGCCGCAAGCAGTTGCTCCCACCCGGTCCGGGACGAATCCCGGGCGCACAGGGGCACTATGCTGTGGCACGCTTGTTTACGAGGTTGATGACGGCGCGCGAAAGGCGCCATACAAACTCAATATCCTAGCACGTTTTCCGCCGGCCCCCATATCACCACCTCCCCCTGCCCTGCAAGGCAGACGACGGCGTCACGCAGGGCAGCCTTTCGACCCACCCAGGGCGCCACTCCCCCGCAGGCCACGCGCCATCACCTCCTGCAGCAAAACAGCCAACGCCCCATCACCTCCAGGCGTACCGGCGACAGGAAGTGATGGGGCGTCGCTAAAAAAGCGATGATAAGTGATAACGGGTTTGGGCGGGACGGACGACGGCGTCACGCAGGGCAGCCTTTCGACCCGCCCAGGGTGCCGCTCCCCCGCCAGGCCACGCATCGCCGTCGCCCCTCGACCCCGACGCCCGCTCACCTATGACAGCAATATTCCCCACCCCCGCTCACATATGGCCCCTGTTCCGCCAACGCCCGCTCACTCTCTTGAAAACAGTGATGGGGCGTCGCCGAAAAGCGGTGATAAGTGATGGGGCGCTTAGGCGGGACGGACGACGGCGTCACGCAGGGCAGCCTTTCGGCCCGCCCAGGGTGCCGCTCCCCCGCCAGGCCACGCATCGCCGTCGCCCCTCGACCCCGACGCCCGCTCACCTATGAC